>JBGPOC010000069.1:0-8827 GCA_041487825.1 Candidatus Dormibacteraceae bacterium
AAGGGCCTCGAGGGTTCAAATCCCTCCCGCTCCGCTCCTTCGCACGAGAGCTGGAATTCAGTCGTATCGGCCAACTTTTGCGGGCGCCGGCGTAGCCTTTGGCCGCCAATGCAGCCCGAATACAGCGGCGATGCCACAACCCGCAACTGGAGCGTCTTTTTCTGGGTCGGCCTCGTCGGGATAGTCGCCACGGGCCTCATGGTTGGCATGGGCAGCGACAACTACTGGGCCCTTTCGAAGGCCGGAGGAGCGTTCGGCGACCCTTCTCTCAGCCCGAGGGGACCGGTTCTGTTCTTGTTGGGCGGCATCCTTGTCGGCCTCTTCGACCTCTCGGCCCTCGGCGTGATCTTTACTGGCTCAGTCATTCTTGTCCTGCGGCTTCAAGGCCGCGACTGAAATCGCTGGCTTGCTCAGCCTCTTTAGCCGAGAACAAGCAGGTATTGAGTTTGACGTGCGGAGGGAGATCCCTCCCGCTCCGCCAAAGCTCTGCTGATGCATCGGGCCATCGCAAGTCCGCTTGTGCGCGGTCACGTGCGTTATGCAGTGGCGTAGTCATTGACTGCCGGGGGCTGAAAAGAAGTAAGCGGCGGCCAATGCCCCGAGCACCAGGGTCCCCAGCGCAAACGCCATTCGTTTCCGGACGCTACCTCGGATTCGGACCAAGTCGTAGCTGCCGACCAGCGGTATGCCAACTGTCATGCAGACTGCAGCGATCTGGTTGAGATCCCAGTAGAAACTCGAGACGATGAAGAGCTCGGACCCATCGTGTCCGATGAAAGCAATGCACGCGTTGTTTGAGTAGAGGGTGCGAACGCTGAACATGTCCCCTTGCGCGACCTCGGGCAGGGTCCATCTCCTTACCCGGCCGAGCCAGTCAACCTTCATGATCGACGAGCGGTCCGCCAGGACCCGAGTGTTCCTGGCCGTCAGAGCCAAACGGATGCATATCGCGGCCAACAGGAGGCCGTCGCCGACGAGAGCGATCGACCTGCGCTGCGGGTTGAAGAAAGGGGTGATGGATATCAGAGCCAACATCCCGACCGCAATCGGGAGCAGCAGAGCCTCCCGCATCGTCGGCTTAATCCGCCAGCCGACAGCGCCGCCAGGCACGATGCCCTCGAAGCCCCCCAGACTGATGCTCGCCGCGCCGGCCAGCGATTGCCGCAAGGCGGCTTGGGCCCTCATCAACCTGCTACCGACCAATGCGGTCACGCTAAGCGCGGCGGCCAACCACACGAGCAGCCACCCCACATAACCAATCCCGGTTGCGCTCGCGAGGGGACTTTCAGTGGAAGGGATGCTGTCGCCATTGATCTCTACCGCGACCACGTTTCCGACGTACCACTTGACGGTGACAGCGGCTCCGGCCTTCACCTTCGCCGCTTGTGATGTGGAGGGAGTCAGGGCGGTTCCGATCGTCGTCCCGCGAGTCTCGATGACGACATGGTCCTCCTCACCGCTGGTGGTCGTGGTGACCTTCACGGAACGAATCACCCCCGGACTGACCTGATAGCACTGGGGGCTGGAGGTATCCGAACACTCGACCGCTAAGCGGTAGGCGGCCGCATCGCCGGCTTGGCTCTGGGCTGCGGCCACCAACGCCAGGCCAAGGCCTAGCAAGAGGACCAGGACGAGCCAACCCCAGGTCGACCGTTTCACGAGTCAGGGCAGCATAGCTCTCGCCCTTGGGAGCGCTGTCGATCCCGGAGACGATCACCATGACGAGCTCGCGAAATCCCTCCCGCTCCGGGACACACCAACGTTGAGCGGGGACAAATCCCTCCCGCTCCGCTCTTGTACTTACTTCCGCCACGATCCCCTCGACTATCGTGAGAGACGTTGACGCGGCAACCCATCCGTGATTGACTCCACACCGCGATGGCTGTGGGCTTGCAGCCGGCAAACGGGCTGAAACGCGTATTGGCCGTCTTTGTTGATTGGTTCGTCCTCACCGTAGTCTCGATCGCCGTCGGGATCCTGCCCAACAGTTCGCTGTACTACGGGGTGGCGTTGTTCTTGCTCATCGACGTTGGTCTGACAGCATTTTTCGGTCTGTCAGCCGGCCGCTTCGTCACGCGCATCCGTGTGGTGCGGGTCAGTGACGGTGGACCGCCTGGACTGTGGGCTGCAGTTCTGCGCACCGGACTTGTCGCGATCACCGGCTGGATCGGGCTCTTTTACTACTCGCTCAGCCTGAGATTCCGCGACGCAGCGCCCCCGCGGATGTGGTGGGACAGTGCCGCGGGAACGCAGCTCGTGCTGGCGGCGGCGCCCCGATCGCTTAGCTGAGCCGAACTGGTATCTCGGGCCTGCGTTTGCGCGGCGCGGAGTGCCTCCCGGTCCGCTCCACGTTACTGGTCGCCGCCGTGTTGCTCATGGGCCCCGAGCGTGGCGCCGAGCCGTACAGCTAAACGGCTGCGCCTCAAAGCCGTACGAAAGCGATACACGCTAATCCAGGCGGACTGTAGTTCGCCAGAGTTGAGGAGAAACAGAAGTGCCGCTATTTATGGACGTTCACGAAAAGCTGCCCGACGGCGCAACGGCGGCTGACGTAGCCAAGGCGCACGCGGCCGATGTCGCGAAGCAGGGTGAGTACGGCGTGCACTACAAGCGCTACTGGGTCGACGAGAAGGCGGGCAAGGTCTTCTGCCTGGTCGAAGCGCCCGACGCTGAGACGGCAGCCCGCGTCCACCGGGAGGCCCACGGCTTGGTAGCCGACCACCTGTACGAGGTCGCCGAGGGCTGATTTGACGCCCTAGTACTGGCTAGGGCCGAAGGGTATCCGGAGGTCGCCCCTTCACGCGATCTGCAGTTTGTATGCGTGCCGGCTGTGGGCCAAAACCCCTCCCGCTCCGCCATTCGAGCTCAGCTCAAGCGGCGAGTTTGGCGCCGGACGTGCGTTTGTGACCCTCTTGGTCCGCTCTTACCGGGGCGGACCAGCCCACGCGCCGAATGCAGGTCACGTCAGGCGATTGGTTTCGTCACTTCCTCGAAGAGTTCGTTGCGCACAGAACCTTGAACCACCAGGTTGGATGTGCTTCGGAAGATCTTCATCGCCTCTGCATCAGATTGAAACTCCTCTCCCACCTTTTGGAAAGAAGCGAGGTCCGCATACTCTTCCTCTAGTACCACCTCATTACCGGTGCCCACGACATGGGTCCAGATGCTTGATTCCGGCCAGCCTCGTTTGCGAGCAATGGCATTGAGGTCATGCACTGCCTTGAGGTAGTCATTGAACTGGCCATACACAACCTGCGCGTGCGATCGGCTGCGAAACATGGAACCCCTCCCCGGCGGCAGGCCGCCTGCTACACAGCATCACTGGCAACGCGTTCGCAGCTAGCGCTCGCGTTGGCCTTGTTACCGCAGGATACATCCGCATTGGGGTTCACGCCGTCCTTGTGAAGCTCCCAACGGCACACTCGAGCCAGACTGGGAGAAGGTCGCGGCGCGGATCGACGCGTTCGTCCGCGCGAAGGTCCCGGCCGCCACGGCGTAGGCGAACGGGCACGTGCCTTGGTGAAGCCGAGCTCCGAGGACATCACAAGGACCTAGACAGCGCCCGGGACGATCAGCTTTTGGATGACTGAAGTCGAAGGTCGTGGTGAAGTTGCCCGGCGTGCTGTTGAGGAGCCTTGAAAGACCACGGACCCGGCAGCTGGAGGTCGAATGGCCCTTGCCGCCGGGCGTCCGGGGGAGTCGACTCAAGGCGGAGGGGATTTGACATGGCTGTTCAACCTCGGCCGGCCGGACTGGCGCCGTCGGTCCAGCGCACCGCCAGAGCGACCTCCGGTGCTGAAGCGGCCGCCAGGCGCGTGCTGTGGCGGTCGGCGTCGGCAGCGGTCGTCTGGATCGCCGGTGTCTCGTTCACGTTGATCGACATGTACACCATGAACCGGTACCTGCGCTCTGCGATGGGCGTCCCGGCGCCAAGCGGGGGCAATCAGTTCATGGCGGAGTTCGGCGGCCTTCTTCTGTTGGCCATCCCGTTTGCCTGCGCTGGGGCGATCGCCGCCGCTCTCGCCCTTTACACGGCATGGCGGGCATTCACCGCGGGTCGTGCCGACCGCCGAGGGCAGCGTCAGCTTGCAGTGAACGCCCTGGCGCGGGGCCTCAAGTTCGCCAAGTGGACGAGACTCACCAGCATCGCCTTCACCATTCTGGTCTTGGTCTACTCGGCGCCTGCGGTGGGCTGGCTCTTCGGAGTCTCGCGCGGTGCACCTGGCGACTTCGACGCCGTCGCGGGGAACCTGGTGTCGGTGGAGGGCACCCTCACGTTCGTCATGACAGGGCTGCTGGCATGGTGGCTTGCGGGTACCGCGGTCTCGGCCTTCCATTCCGTCATCTCGCCGGACGGAAAGCACTGGTGGGACGGGACGGTCTGGCTGCCTTTGACAGCGCGGGCCGACGCTCGTCGAGGCGCTCTCGAGCTATGAAATCGATGAGAGCGGTTGGGCTGATCGTGGCTCTGGCCGTTGTGGTGGGGCTGTGGGTGTTCCCAGCGATCGCGTTCCCCAACCCCGGCGTCAACGACGCCATGGTGCTCGCGGACCTGACCCTGCCCGTCGTGGGAGCGATCCTTCTGGCGAGCATCGCCGTCCTGATCCTGGGCAACGTACGCCGATGGCCCTCAACAGCCCCCGTGGCTCTCGGAACGTTCTTGATCGGCGTCGCGGTGGTCTTCGTCATCAGCCTGGTCACCTTCGGGAACATGTCCAATGGCCGCTTCGCGCCACTCCTGCTCCTGCCCGTCCCGTTCGGTCTGGCCGGCATCGTCACCCTCGCGGTCGGCCTTACTCATCGGACGGCCGGCGCCGCCCGCGCCGGATTTGCGATCGGAGGGGTCGCGACTGCCCTGCTCCTCGCCTGGATGCTTGCCCGAGGGGCAACGGACTGGCTCCAGGCTCCGTATGGCTTCGATGTTCTGCTGCTGGTCGCGCTCGAATCGGCGATCGTTTACGTGTCGGGTGTGATCTGGCGACGGCCGGCCCGCCGCGCGCTGTCAGGCTGAAAGGCGGTGGGCCCTTCTGCGCCGGCTCCAAGCCGCTGCGCAAGAAGCTCCGCTGAGGTCGGCCATGAGTGAGGCTTCCGTCAAGATGATTGGCGTGACGCCGCGGCGCCCGCTGCGTGTGGGCACTCACTCTGCATGGTTGCGCTGGTCGATCGCGGCGCTGGGTGTCCTCGCCCTGCTCCTGGCCGCCTTCTTTGCCGGGGGCGCATGGTACTTCTCGAGCCGGCTGGACGCAACGGC
The DNA here is from genome assembly GCA_041487825.1 of Candidatus Dormibacteraceae bacterium. Lineage (GTDB taxonomy): Bacteria > Chloroflexota > Dormibacteria > Dormibacterales > Dormibacteraceae > Palsa-872. The sequence goes on from JBGPOC010000069.1 coordinate 5,252, forward strand.
GCTAGATGCGGCGGCGAAGCGAACCGCGTCCACCCTGGAGGAGCACACCTTCCCGATTCGCGTCATGAGCGTTGATCGATCCGACTCGAGCCTGGCCGGCATCACGTTGAAGGTGCCTGCCAAACCGGACGTCCTGCTGACGGACGGGACCTGGGGCCTGGAAGGGCCCGACGGCGGCTTCGGCCAGATCACGGCCATCGAACACGGTGGCGGCGGGCTCATCAGCAGGGAGTACCGACACCTCAGCGGGCCACCCATCGTCGCCGGCGAGAACGTGCGCCTGGTCCACCCGGCATTTCCCGAGGACCCTGCCGCCGGCCTGGGCATTTCCAATCAAAACGTCGAATACCAGGGCCCGCTGGGATCGTATCCCGCGTGGTTCATTCCCGGCACTGCCCCGAACTGGGCGATCCTCGTTCACGGCAACAGCCTGCGGCGCGGCGACATGATGAGGTTCATCGCGCCCATTCACCGTGCCGGCCTGCCGATGCTGGTGATCACCTACCGCAACGATCCGACTGCGCCTGCCGATCCGAGCGGCAAGCTCAGGTACGGCCTGGCGGAATGGCAAGACCTCGAAGCGGCGGTCGGCTTCGCCCGGTCGCATGGCGCTCGGCATGTCGTCCTGGTCGGCGTGAGCATGGGCGGCGGCATCGTGCTGAGCTTCCTCTATCGATCGGCCCTGGCGGCTGACGTCTCCGGTGTCGTTCTGGACTCGCCGATGCTCGACTTCTCGCGGACCGTTGACTTCGGGGCATCGCACGAGACGCTCCCGGTCATCGGCCTCCCCGTCCCCGGGCCGTTGGTGTCGATGGCGAAGTGGATTTCCGGCTGGCGGTTCGGAGTCGACTGGGGGGCTGTTAACTACCTGGCCCGCGACTCAGAGCTGCGGGCTCCGATCCTTCTCTTCCAGGGCACGGCTGACCAGACCGTTCCGCCTGCGACGAGCGCCGAGCTGGCCGCCGACCGGCCGGATCTCGTCACCTACGTCGTAACGCCCGGTGCGGGCCATGTCGATTCCTGGAACCTGAACCCGTCGCGCCACGAGCAGCTGGTGCAGGACTTCACTCTCGCGCATGGCCACGACTGAGCGTCACCGCGCCGTAATCACCGCATCAGGTGTGGAGCACCTTCCCCCCGAGGACGTCTCGGCTTACACGACCCTCGGCCTCTTCATGAGGCAGGCTGCGCGGTTCCAGGATCGGACGTTCGTACGCTTCTACGACGAGCAAACCGCGCGGTGGGTCGCGATGTCGTGGACCGAATTCCAGCACAACGTCTTCCGCGTCGCCGAAGGCCTGGTGTCGTTGGGCGTCGAGCCGGGGGACCGCGTCCTTCTACTTTCGGAGAATCGCGTCGAGTGGCTCTTCTGCGACCTGGGGATCCAGGCTGCGGCTGCGATAACGGTGCCGGTCTACTCGAACCTGGTTGGGGCCGGCGTGCTCATCGTGGCCGAAGACTCTGGCGCCTCGCACGCAATCGTGTCGGACGCAGCTCAGGCCGCCAAGCTCGCACCCGCGGCCGGCGCGATCCGGACGGTCGACATGGGGGGCGAGGTGGGGCGCTGGCTCGAGGGGGCGGCTGGATCAGCCTCGAGCGAGGTGATGCGCCGGTTGAGAAAGCTCGGACCCGACGACGTCGCCACGATCGCATACACGTCTGGAACCAGCGGCCGCCCTAAGGGCGCGGTCATCACCCACGGCACCATCGTCGCCGAGCTCGAATCGTGCCACCAGGCATATGACCTCGGTTCAGGCGACGTGATCCTGTCGCTGCTTCCCTACGCGCACATCTTCGAACGCATCGCCGCTTTCATGTTCGGCGCGATATTGGCGGGCGCTGAGCTCGTGATTGGACGGGGCCCGGACCATCTTCTCGCCGACATGCAGGCGATCAGACCGACCTGCATGGAGGCCGTTCCGCGCCTGTTCGAGAAGGTCTCACAGCAGGTTCAGGCTCAAGCCCGGAACCGGCCGTTCCTCGCTCGCACGCTGTTCTCCTGGGCGGTCCGCGCTGGGCGCGAGCATCTCCGGGCTTCGCATCCAGGGCTCGCCTTGCGCCTGCGCTACCGCCTCGCCGACCTGCTTGTGCTCCGCGGCCTGCGCAAGAAGATCACCGGCGGCCGGCTGCGCTTCTTCCTGTCTGGAGGCGCGCCGCTCCTGCCCGACGTCGAAGAGTTCTTCTGGTCGATCGGGGTGCCGATCCACCAGGGCTGGGGCATGACCGAGCTGACGTCCGCCGCCACGTGCAACAGCATGTCCGAGCACCGGCTCGGCACCGTGGGCAAGGCCCTGCCCGGCGTCTCGATTCGGTTGGCGGAGGACGGGGAGATCGAGGTCCGGAGCCCGGGGGCGATGCGGGAGTACTTCGGTAATCCCTCGGCGACCGCTGAGGTCATCAGCGACGGCTGGATCAAGACCGGCGACATCGGCCACATCGACGTTGACGGGTTCCTCACCATCACCGACCGGAAGAAGGACCTGATCAAGACCTCTGGCGGGAAGTACATCGCGCCACAACCGATCGAACTGAAGCTGCAGCAGGATCCCCACATCCAGACGGCAGTTGTGGTGGGGGACGGACGGCCATTCGCGACCGCATTGGTAGTGCCGGAATGGGAGGCGGTGAGGAGCGAGCTGGGACTGAACGAACCGCCGGAGCGGCTGGTTCTCGAGCCGAGCGTCCTGCGCATGATTCAAGCGCGCGTGGACGAGGTGAACTCCGGCCTGTCCCGCTTCGAGACGATAAAGGGGTTCCGTTTGCTCGCCCGGCCGTTTTCCCTGGATGCAGACGAAGTAACGCCGACGTTGAAGATCAAGCGTCGCGTGGTCCAGGAACATTGCCGAGACCTGGTCGAAGACATGTACAGGGCGACCTCCGAAGCCTGAGCGGATTGCTTCGGCCTACGCACTGGCTGCGTGGCTGAGCTCCCCCCAACCTGAACGCATGGCTTCGACCACCACCGGGAGATCGGGCCACGAGGCGGCGTCCGCCAGCACGGTGATATCGAAGCGACCGGCATACGAGAGTGCGCAGAAGCTGATGGTCACGTTGCCACTGATCGGAGAGATCGGAACGGCGTCCACCAGGCGGCAGCCGGCGAGGTACAGCGGTTGTGGCGGACCCATGAGGTTGCTGACCGCCAGGTCGACCGCCTTCTGATGGCGGCTGAGGAAGCGGCCCAAGCGGATGCGCGTGACCAGGACCAGCGATCTCTCCACGACGCCGGGGTGCTGCCACCTACGAGCGCGCCGCGAATCGGCGGAGATCGCGCGAAGCCGGTCGGAGCTGCTTGCGCGTTCGAGCGGCAGGGAGACCATGACCGAGCCTGCGCGATTGCGCGAACCCGAGCTCATGCCAGGCGGAGGGTTGACAGCCATCAGCGCCCGGAGCCTCACGGCATGCAGCGGCTCGCCTCGTGCATGGAGGGCAGCCCGGATGCCGGCCGCGGCCAGCTCGAGTACGACGTCGTTGACCTTGACGCCGTGAGCGTGTGCCGTCCTCTTGACCGACGCCAGGTCAAGGTGGACGACGGCGAGGCGCCGGCGCGGGCCGATCGGGTGATTGAGCCGGGCG
>JBGPOC010000070.1:0-8668 GCA_041487825.1 Candidatus Dormibacteraceae bacterium
GGTCGAATGAGCGCGTACCTGGCCGGGCTGCATGTCGACCTGGAGGCGCTGATCGACCCTGACGGCACGATCGCCGCGGCCTACGGAGTGGACATCGGGCTGCCGATCACAGTGCTGCTCGACAGCAATGGAACGGTGACCCAGATCATCACCGGCGCGACATCCGGCACGGCTCTGCAGGCTGCGGTCGGCCGGGCGGTGGCTGCGCCCTAGCGCGAAACGCCGCCTGGCGCGGTAAGGCGAGGCGCCAGATTGAGGGTGGAGCAGGGAAGCGGGCAGTTTGCCGTCATACCTTATGTGTTGCGCCCAATTGTCGAATTTGCAGGTGTGACCCGGGCGTACGGCTCGAGGCTTGCCCTGGACGACGTCCACCTCGAGCTGAAGCGTGGCGAGATGACGTTTCTCGTCGGCCCGAGCGGCGCCGGCAAGACGACCCTCCTGAAGCTGATCAACCGCGAGATTCGCCCCACCAAGGGCCAGGTCTGGGTGGATGGCCTGCCCGCCCATTCGCTGAAGGCATCCCGCGTCCCCGAGCTGCGCCGGAAGGTCGGGGTGGTCTTCCAGGACTACAAGCTCCTGCCGCGTCTCACTGCCATGGAGAACGTCGCCTTCGGGCTCCAGGTGGGCGATGTCCGAATCTCGAGCGCCGATGCCCGTGACCGCTCCCTCGACGCGCTCGAGGCCGTGGGCCTCGGGGATCGCGGCGGCAGCTTTCCGAACCAGCTCTCGGGCGGGCAGCAGCAGCGCGTCGCGGTGGCAAGGGCCATGGTCACGCAGCCGCGCGTTCTCATCGCCGACGAGCCGACCGGCAACCTCGACCTGGAGACCGCCTGGCAGATCATGGACCTGCTCGAGAACGTCGCCGCCTTCGGCACGACCGTGCTCGTCGCGACTCACAACGTCGAGATCGTGAGACGCCTGCAGCGCCGGATCCTGACGTTGGTGCAGGGCCGCCTGGTACGGGACCAGCCCGCGGGCGCGATCGGAACCATGGCGTGGCTGGCGTCCGCCTCGTGGTGACCGGAACCGTCCGGCAGCTCCAGATGCTGCGCGTCATCGTCACCAACACCTTCAGTCGGGTCTTCCTTGCGGCGGCCCGGAACTGGTTCCGGAACATCGGCAGCATCGCGCCAGCTCTAGGGTCGATGTCGATGCTTCTGCTCGTGGCGGGCATCGCCGGCCTGAGCGGCTTCGCGCTCAACAACCTCGAGCGGGTCGAGGCCGGCCAGGCCTCGCTCTTGCGCGTGTACATCCGTGACAACGCCTCATCGGTCGAGGTCGGCACACTATGGGATCGGCTCGCGTCTGATCCTCGCGTCGCCAGCGTCAACATGGTGACGAAGGCCGAGGCCCTGCAGCGGGCCCAGAGCATTCCCGGACTGCCGCAGCTTGCGGACGCGAGCGACAGCAACCCGTTCCCGGCCAGCCTCGACGTCCAGGTGAAGAACATCGCCGACGTCGCCGCCATCGACACCCTGGTGCGAAAGGACGTGGCTGTCGACCCGGTCTATCCGACGTCCTATGACAGGGGGGCCTACCAGCGCATCCAGGCGGTCATCTTCGGCATTGCCATCGGCGGCCTCGCGTTCCTCGCCCTGCTGGGCTTCGTCGCCGTGACCGTGACCGTCAACAGCGTCCGCCAGGCGATCCATTCCCGGCGTGACGAGGTTGCCATCATGCAGCTGGTGGGCGCGCCGCGATGGATGGTGCGCGGCCCGTTCGTCGTCGAAGGCGCCATCACCGGCGCGATGGCCGGTGCGGCAGCCGGCCTGACGACGTTCGGGCTGGCGATCGTCGGGATCGAAGCAGGTTCCGGCACCTTCACCCGCTTTGCCCCCGGCATCACGGTCACGGTGGCGGCGATCGCCGCGACGATGGTGTTCGCGCTGGGCTTGAGCCTGGGCTCGGGGTCGTCTCTGGTCAGCGTTCGGAAACACCTCGAGTCGTGAAGCGTCTTCTCTTGGCGCTGTGCCTGGCAGTCGTCTTGCTGGGCGTCGGTCCGGGCGCGGTCACGGCGGACTCGCCGGTCGACCCTCAACAGCAGAAGGCACTGATCGACAAGATCCGTGCCCAGCTCGGAAGCAACCTGGCCGACGCCGTGGCCGCCCAGCAGCAGCTGCAGAAGTCACTGCAAGAGAACACCGCTCAACAGCGCGACGTGCAGGGGAAGATCGCAGACGCGGAGCAGAAGATCGCCGACCTCGACACGCAGATCGCGGACGCGCAGCAGCGCGAGGGAATGCTTGCGTTGCGCATCCTCTCGGAGCGCGAGCAGCTGAGCGAGCTGGCGAGGGCCATCTATGTCGCGCCGACCTCGGTGTTGGTCATCCTGGGTGAGGCGCAGAGCCTCAGCGATCTGCTCACCCGAATCGCCGATCTCAACGAGGCAGGCTCGCGTGCCGCCGATGTCAAAGCTTCACTGGGGCGCGACCTCGCTGACCTTCAGGCGACGCGCCGGCAGGAGCAGGACGCGCGCGACGAGCAGATCACTCAGCGCGACCAGCTCGCCTCGGAGCTGTCGCAGCTGCGGGCCCTGCACGCGCAGCAGGCGAAGTCGATGGCCCAGCTTCAGGTGAAGATCGCGCAGACCCGGAGCGAGCTCTACCTTCTGGCGTCGCAGTCTTCGAAGCTCGCGCAGCAGGTGACCGACATGCTTCAGCAGCAACAGGACGCGATCATCGCGGCAGCCATGCAGTCGGTCTGGACGCAGGTCCAGCTGTGGGCGCAATCGAACAACGTCGGCCAGATTCCGACCAGCGCGGGCCATTCGACCAAGTACCGCTTCATCTGGCCCGAACCAAAGGCTCAGATCTCGCAGCCCTTCGGTCCGAGTCGTGTGGCGTTGGAGCCTCCCTACGGCGGGTACCCCCACTTCCACACCGGCATCGACCTGGTCGAGCCGTTCGGTTCGCCGGTCTACGCGGCGGACGACGGGGTGGTGGCGCTGGTCGGCACCTCCAGCAGCGGCTATGGCCGATACGTCGTCATCGCGCACTCGGGCGGGCTGGACACGCTTTACGGCCACCTGTCGACGGCGCTCGTCAAGGTCGGACAGCTGGTCAACCAGGGTCAGACGATCGGGCTCGAGGGATCGACCGGGAACTCGACCGGCCCGCACCTGCACTTCGAGCTGCGGATCAAGGAGCAGCCGATCGACCCGACTCCCTACCTGCCGCCCGGCGCCCCTTCCGCCTTCAAGGGCTAGACGGAGGACGTCGGGATTCAGTGGCCGCGCACCACGAGGTCCAGGTCATCCCATGCCCGCCGTCCGGCCCGCCAGTTGGGATGCGACCCGCGCTGCCACCATGGCGTTGTTGACCACGAGGTCCACGTTCAGGTCGAGGGAGCGCCCTCCCGACAGCTCCGCCACCCGGGCGAGCAGGCGCGGCGTCAGCTCCGGGCCGGCCACGCCCTCGAGCTCTCCAATCGCGCGCAAAACCAGCTGCTCCGCGCCCTCCAGGTCCCGAGGGGGAGGCACGGCGACCACGATGCCCCGCGTGCCGGTGGCCCAGGCGGCCACCAGCACAGTGGCTGTTTCGGCGGGCCCGTCCACCCGCGCCCCGACGCTGCAACCGCTGCGGCTCGTGTAGAAGGCGGGGAACTCATCGCACCCATAACCGAGCACGGGCACCGAAAGGCTCTCCAGCCGTTCGAGAGTGATCGCCAGGTCAAGGATGATTTTGGCTCCCGCGCAGAAGACGGCGACGGCCGTGCGACTTAGCTCGACGAGGTCGGCGGACTGGTCCTCGGGCTTGCCCCGGTGGACCCCGCCGATGCCGCCGGTTGCAAAGACCCGGATTCCGGCCATCCCGGCCGCTCGCATTGTCGCTGCCACCGTCGTCGCTCCGACAGCCCCGCGCGCGAGCGCCGGACCGAGGTCTCGTGAGCTCACCTTGACCGCGCCCGCGGCAACTCGCTCGAGCTCGGCATCTGTCAATCCGACCCGGATCCGGCCGTCGAGCACCGCCACCGTCGCCGGCACCGCACCTTCCTGTCGGATGACCTTCTCGCAATCGCGCGCAGCCCTCAGGTTGTAAGGGGCGGGCAGCCCCTGGCCGACGATGGAGGTCTCGAGCGCGACCACCGGCCGGCCCTTCGCGAGCGCCTCGGCGACCTCGGCGGAAACCTGGAGCAGGTCGCTCAACTTGGGCGGGCCCCGGCGTGGACAACCGCCCCCGAGGCGACCACTACCGCGCGTTCGGCGGCCTCGATCGGCGTCGCGCCGTCCAGGTAGGACATGCAGAAGGCCGCCGCGAGGGCGTCGCCGGCTCCGGTGGCGTCGACCACCTCCACCCGCGGTGGGCGGATGTGGCGACCGGAGACCAGGCACCCCTCGGATCCCAGCTTGAGGACGGCCACCCGGGCAATCTCCTCCATGGGCATGCCGAGGGTCTCGGACTCCGCCACCGTGCCGAAGAGCAGCTCGGGGGCGAGGCCTCGGAGTTGGTCCGCAAACCGCGCCGGGCCGTACTCCTTCAACCCGGCCGCCGACGAGAGGTCGATCGAGAGCAGGCCGCCGCCCTCACGCACCAGGTCGACGGCTGCTCGCGCCGCCGCGGCCAGAGGCTCCGTGAAAAGCGAGTACCCCGGCACGTGGATCAGGTTGACGCCTCGGAACCAGGGCGCGCGCAGGTCCTCGGGACGAAGGCCCGTGCTGGCGCCGCGCTGGGTCGCCATCGTGCGCTCGCCGCTCGGGCCGACGAGGACCGCGATGATGCCCGTCGGGTCGGCGCCTTGCACGGCGAAAACCTCGACCCCGAGTGCCTCGACCTCCGCCACCAGCCGGCGTCCTCGGTCGTCATCTCCGACTCGCGTCACCAGGCGGGCCGCCGAGCCGAGCGTCGCGACCCAGGCGCAGAAGTTGGCCGCCTGGCCGCCGCCACCGATCCTGATCACCGCCGGGTTGTCGTCATCCGGCCGCAGCCGGCCTTCAGGGACGATGGTGATGTCGAGGACCAGGTCCCCGATCGAGAGGATCGTCGCTCGAGTCGCGCGTAACGCGGTGCCTTTCATGGCGTTTCATAGACAAGCATGCGCGACGCCCTCCGGCATCGCCTCGGTGAGGTTGGGGCTCAGCACCTCCAGATGGCTGCGGCGGTGCTGGTCACCGCCGCCGCGGCGACGGTCCTGCTGATCGGGATGCTGCACATGGTCGTCGCGGACGCCGGCGCCCCGTCCTCTACCTGCCCAAATGTCCCTGGCAAGCAGCCGGCGACGGCGGGCGCCGTCTGCGGTCACGACCTCATGTTCACCGGCCCGGGCGGGCCGGACATCGTGTCGCTCCCTCCTGGCGCTTCCCCGTGTCCGTCCGTGCCTGGCAAGGCGCCTTCGTCCGCGACCGCCTCCTGCACCGCCGGACCGCCGCCGAGTTTCGCGCCGGACATCGTCACTCTGCCCCCGGGAACCAGCCCCTGCCCCAGCCTGCCCGGCAAACCGTCGAGCCCGAACGCGACCTGCTCGGGGTTCAGCTCAGAGCCGTAGCCGCGACTTACAGGCGGGCGGAGTTGCGAAGTTTCGGGATCACCTCGCCCGCGACTCGCTCCAGAACGGGCATCTGGGCGTCACGCGGCTGGTCGATGATGAACTCGTTGACGCCTGCCTCCCGGTAACGGCCGATCACGTCCTGGAACGCGTCGACAGAGTTCCAGGGGTCGTCCTCTGATTTCGCCGCCCACAGGTACAGCGAGCGCACGATGTCGCTCGGATCACGGCCGACGAGCGCGCACTTCTCGTCCAGAACCTCGTTGCGAGCGCGGATCTCTTCCACGCTGCCGAAAGAGTTCCAGCTGTCCGCGTACTGAGCGCAGAGCTTCAACATTCTCGGGCCGTGGGCTCCCAGGGTCAGGGGCGGCCGCGGCTTTTGGACAGGCCCCGGCCGGAACTCAGCATTCCGCAGGGAATAGTGCACGCCTTCGAAGGTGACGACCTCGCTGCGAAGAAGGCGATCCACGATCTGAACCGCTTCCTCGAAGCGGCCGATCAGCTCGCCCACCGGTGGGAAATCGATGCCGTACATCCTGTGCTCGGGCTCGTACCATCCCGCCCCCAGGCCCAGCTCGAGCCGGCCGTTCGAGATGTGGTCGACGGTGACCGCCTCCTTGGCCAGGAGCGCCGGGTGCCGGAACGTGTTGCACGAGACGAGCACGCCGATCCGGATGCGGCTAGTGACCGCCGCCAGGCCGGCGAGCAGGGTCCAGCCCTCGAAGTAGGGCCCGTGCGGACGGCTGGGCTGGACGTAGTGGTCGCAATCCCAGACGCTGTCGAAACCGAGCACCTCGAACAGCTGCCAGCGTTCGACGAGCGTGCGCCACGGCAGGTTCTGGTCAGTGCAGATCCCGAACCGAAGCGCGCCCGTGGTGCCTACCGCATCGCTCCTTTCACCCTGTCGACGATGCGCGCGACCGAGGGCATCGCCTCGTCCTCCATGGGCTGTGCGGCCGGCAGCGGGACGTGCGGGGTGGTGATGCGGACGATCGGTCCGTCCAGGTCGTCGAAGCACTCCTCGGCGACTATGGAGGCGATCTCCGCGCCCCAGCCGCACAGGCGCGGGTTCTCTTCCACGGTGAAGAGGCGGCCCGTTTTCCTCACCTCGGCGAGGATCGTGCGCGTGTCGAGCGGGACCAGGCAGCGCACGTCGATCACGGTGGCGTGGATGCCCAGCCGGTCCAGCTCGGTGGCTGCGGCGATCGCCCTCGGCACCATGGCGGCGAGCGCCACGATGGTGCAGTCGTTGCCTTCGCGCCGCACCGCGGCTATCCCGAGCTGCTCGACGTGGTCGTCGTCGGGCACCTCGCCCTTGATCCCGTAGAGCGACTTCTGCTCGAAGAACAGCACCGGATCCGGGTCGCGGACGGCCGCTGCCAGCAGTCCCTTCGCGTCCGCGGGCGTGGCAGGAGCGACGACCTTCAGGCCCGGCACCGCCATCGCCCAGTTCTCCAGGCTCTGGGAGTGCTGGGCGCCGAAGCGCGAACCCCCGCCGTTCGCCGTCCGGATGACGAGGGGCAGTGACACCTGGCCGTCGGTCATGTATCGGGTCTTGGCGACCTGGTTCGCGATCATGTCCCAGCACGTGGCCAGAAAGTCCGAGAACATGATCTCGACGATTGGCTTCAGCCCGGTCATGGCTGCGCCCATCGCGGCGCCGACGATCGCCTGCTCGGAGATCGGCGTGTCGCGTACCCGGTCCGGTCCGAACTCGTCGAGCAAACCGACCGTGGCTTTGAACACACCGCCCGCGGCGGCCACGTCCTCGCCGATGAAGTAGACGGCCGGGTCGCGCCTCATCTCCTGCGCGATGCCGGCCGCGACGGCCTCACGGTAGGTCAGTTCCGCCATGCCGACCCTCCGTCACTCCACACCTGGGTCTCGATGTCCTCGACGCGGGCCGGCGCCGCCTTGCGCGCCTCGTCGGTCGCGAGGTCGACCTTCCGCTGCGACTCATCGTCGATCTTCTGAAGGACGCTCTCCTGGACGCCGAGCGAGCCAAGGCGCTCGCGATAGGTCTGGACCGGGTCGCGGCTCAACCACTCGCGGACCTCTTCCTTGGGGCGATAGGTTGCCGGATCTCCGCGTGAGTGACCGCCGTGACGGTAGGTGAGCGCTTCCACGAGCGACGGCCCGCCGCCTGAGCGGGCCCTGCCGATCGTGCGCGCCGCCGTCTCGTACATTACGTCCGCGTCGTTCCCGTCGACCAGGATGCGATCGAGGCCGTAAGCCGCCGCGCGGTCGGCGGCCGGATGCTCGACTGCGGTCACCGACCGGATCGGCGTGTACTCCATGTACTGGTTGTTCTCGCAGACGAACACGACGGGCAGCTTCCAGACCACTGCAAGGTTGAGCGCCTCGTGGAACGCCCCGATGTTGGTGGTGCCGTCGCCGAAGAAGCAGACTGCCACCTGGCCCGACTTGCGCGCCTGCGCCGACCAGGCGGCGCCTGCGGCAATCGGCAGGTGAGCTCCGACGATCGCGTAAGAACCCATCGCGCCGTGCGCGACATCGGTCAGGTGCATCGACCCGCCCTTGCCGTGCATCATCCCGTTCGCGCGGCCGAGAAGCTCACCCAACGCAGCCGCCATGGAGGCGCCGCGCGCCAGCGTGTGATCGTGACCGCGGTACGTGCAGAACGTGTAGTCGTCCTCCCGCATTGCGACGGCGTACCCGGCCGCGATCGCCTCCTGCCCGAGGGCGAGGTGGCTAGTGCCACGGATCAGGTTCTCCATGAAGAGGTCGTAGGCGCGCTGCTCGAAGTCCCTGAGCTCGACCATCAACCGATAGAGGCGGAGCCGGGTCTTCTCGTCGATCACGCCTTCTCCCCTCGGGGGCGCGATCAATTTGGCCCCTCCTTGACGCCGCTCTGCGCGCAGGGTTGGGGAGAGATCAACTGGGCCCATCCTTGACGCCGCTTTGCGCGCTGGGGCGCGAGCCGGGTGAATCGCCGCCCGAGCGTTCTTTCAATACGGGTTCGCGATCATCAGCTCTTCGGCGGGGAAGAGCGTGATCACCTCGTGTCCCGTGGCGGTGACCACGAGCTCCTCCTCGATGCGCGCCGCCGAATGGCCGTCCTTGGCGGGGCAGTACGTCTCCAGCGCGAAGACCATCCCCTCCTTCACCTCGATCGGGAACTTGAGCGAGTTCAGCCGGCTGATGATGGGCCGCTCGTGCAGGCCGA
>JBGPOC010000071.1:0-8615 GCA_041487825.1 Candidatus Dormibacteraceae bacterium
CTGTCTGTCATCATTCAGGTGGCTTATTTCAAAGCCAGCGGCGGACGCCGAGTTTTCAAGATGACCCCGATCCACTACACGTTCCACCACCAGGGTTGGTCTGAGAATCGCATCGCGCTCTCCTTCTGGGGCGCGGGGCTCCTCTCGGCGCTGGCCGCGGCCGGGGTGGCACGGCTCGTCTCGTGACCGCGCTGGTGGTCGGGGCCGCGCGCAGCGGGGTCGCGCTTGCCAACCACCTCACGAGCAAGGGTGAGCGCGTCCGTGTCGTGGACCGCAAGCCTGAAGCGGAGATCGCGGAGACCGTTGCGCAGATGCCAGCGAGCGTGGACCTGCGGGCAGGCGGTTACGACGAGAGCGTGCTTGCCGGCGTCGATGTCGTTTACGCGAGCCCCGGCGTGCCCTGGGACTCCGACCTGCTCGCGCGAGCACGCGAGCGCGGGATAGCGGTGTCCAGCGAGATCGACCTTTTCCTGAGACTTTGCCCGGGCTCGGTCGTGGGCATCACCGGCACCAATGGCAAGACCACCACCACCGCGCTCACTGGCACGGTCCTGGCGGCGGGCGCTCGCCCGGTCATCGTCGGCGGCAACATCGGAGATACGGTGCTCGACCGCCTGGACCAGATCACGCCGCAGCACTGGGTCGTGCTGGAGCTGTCCAGCTTTCAGCTGGAGTCAGTCGAGCGCCCGCACCTGCACGTCGGGGTGATCCTCAACGTCACGCCAGATCACCTCGACCGCCACGGCACCTTCGAGCGCTACATCGACCTGAAGGCGCGCACGGTCGAGTTCGCAACCCCCGACGATTTCGCGGTCCTCAACGGCCGCGATGCCGTGTGCAGGCGCATCGCCGATCGCACCCGCGCCACCGTCGTGTGGTTCGACCAGCACCGGCCCGTGCCGCCGATGTCTCTCCCGGGCCGTCACAACGTTGAGAACGCTCTCGCGGCCGCTGCGGTCGGCAGGATCGCCGGCCTCTCCGACGACGCCATCGACGTTGCCGTGCGCTCGTTCAAGGGCGTGGAGCACCGCCTCGAGTTCGTGGGCGAGTGGGGGGGAGTGCGGTGGTACAACGACTCCAAGGCCACGAACCCCGATGCCGGAAGGGTCGCCCTTCGTGCTTTTCCCGACACGCCCGTGGTCCTGATCGCCGGCGGATACGGAAGCGGGTTCGAGCTCGGCGAGTGGTTGGCCGACGTTCTCGCCAACGTCGAGGCCGTGATCCTCATCGGTGCATCGGCAGATCTGCTCGCCGGCGCTCTGCGAAACCATCCCAGTGTCGTGCGCGCGGCCGGCCTGGGTGAGGCCGTCGACCTCGCCGCCGGTCTCGCGCGTCCGGGCGGGGTCGTGCTCCTGAGCCCCGCCTACAAGAGCTTTGACATGTTCAAGGACTACGAGGACCGCGGCCGGCAGTTCAAGGAAGCAGTCCGTCGCAGGTTCGCTGCTGTGGACGAGCGCGAGGTGCGCTCATGAGTTCGGGCGTGCGCGAAGAGCGGCAGCCCGACCGCCTGCTTCTCTTCGCGACCGTGTTCCTGTGCGGTGCGGGCCTCGTCATGGTGACCAGCGCCAGCGTCGCATTCGCGTATACGCAGCACGAGTCCGCGTTCTACTACGCCGAGCGCCAGACGATCTGGATGCTCATCGGCTTCGTCGCGCTCTTCCTGCTCAGCCGCATCGACTACAGGCGCCTGCGCCCGCTGGCACCCGCGGGCGCGGTGACGGTGGTGCTGCTGATGGTCCTGGTGCTCGTGCCGCACCTTGGCGTGACGGTCAACGGTGCCCGCCGCTGGTTTGACGCAGGTCCGCTCGGCACCTTCCAGCCGTCGGAGCTCGGAAAGCTTGCATTCGCGGTGTTCGTCGCGCACTGGATCGATCGCAACGCGTCGACCGTGGGGACCCTGCAGAAGGGGTTGCTGCCGATTGCAGCGATGCTTGGCGGCGTGCTCGCGCTGCTCATGCTCGAAAAGGATGTGGGGACCTCGATCGTCATGGTGGCGATATTCATGAGCGCCTACTGGGCAGGAGGCGGTCGATTCCGGCACGTGGTTCTGCTGGTGGCGTTCCTCGGGCTGGCATTCCTCGCGGTCACGCTGTTCACGCCGTACCGGTTTGCGCGACTGGTCTCGTTCAGAAACCCTTTCTCGGATCCGCTGGGCGCAGGCTTTCAATCCACCCAGGCGCTGTACGGCCTCGGGTCCGGCGGGCTCTTCGGCGTCGGCATCGGCCATTCGGTGGAGAAGTACGGGTGGCTGCCCGAGGCCCATACAGACTTCATCTTCGCGATCATCGGCGAGGAGACGGGACTATTCGGCACGACACTGGTGATGCTGGGATTCCTGTGCTTCGCGCTCCGCGGTTATCGTGCCGGCCTGCGCGCGCCCGACCGCTTCGGCGTGGTGCTGGCGGTCGCGATCACCACCTGGATCGTCTTCGAGGCGCTGCTCAACATGGCGACGGTCACCAACACACTTCCGATCGCCGGGGTGCCGCTGCCCTTCTTCAGCTACGGGGGCACGGCGCTCGCGACAGCCCTGGCGGCGGTCGGCGTGCTTCTCAGCATCGCTCGACGTGGCACAAGCTCGGGAGCAGGAATTAAACGGAGGACGGATGCGCCTTTTGATAGCCGGCGGCGGGACCGGAGGGCACCTTTATCCGGCGCTCGCGGTCGCGCGAGCCTTTCGCGCTGAGGAACCGGACGGCGCCTTGCTGTTGGTCGGTCGGGCGGGGGGGCCCGAGGAACGGATCGTGCCTGCCGCAGGCTTCGACCTGGCCACGGTCAACGTGCGCGGGCTCGACCGCGACGCCTTGTGGAAGAACCTCGCGCTGCCGGTCGTCATCCCGGCCGCGTTGCGTGCGGGGCTCCGCATCGTCGATCGGTTCCGGCCCGACGTCGTGCTCGGAATGGGCGGCTACGTGATGGCGCCGGCGGTCGCCGCCGCACGGATGCGAGGCATCCCCTACGTGCTCCACGAGAAGGACGTTCGCCCTGGCCTGGCCACCCGCATCTTTGCCGGGGCGGCTGCCGCGGTGTGTACGACGCTTCCCGGCACGGAAAAGCGCATCCGCACACGGCGCGTCGTCCTGACCGGAGTGCCCCTGCGCAAGGGGTTTGAGCAACGCACTCCCGCAGTGCCCGCTCGCCACCTGCTCATCACAGGCGGCAGCCAGGGGGCTCGCAACTTGAACCAGGCGGTCTGGGGGGCGCTGGAACAGCTTTGCGAGCGCTTCGAGGAGGTCGTGCACGTGGCGGGGAGACAGGGTGCGGACGGGATCGCCCGCCACACGCGACCGCGATACCGCGGCCTCACCTTCGTCGATGACATGGCGTCGCTGATGGCCGGCGCCGACCTCGTGGTCAGCAGGGCCGGCGTGGGCACGATCGCCGAGGTCACCGCGGTCGGGCTGCCCATGGTGCTGGTCCCCGGCACTTTCGGCGGCGGTCATCAGGAGGAGAACGCGGCGGCGATGGTGGATGCGGGCGCTGCGGTCAGCATCGGCGATGTCAAGCTGACGCCTGCCAGTCTTGTCTCCACGCTCGACAGCCTGACGGCGGATCGGCTGAGGGCGATGGCACAAGCGTCGGCAGCCGCGGGAAGGCGCGACGCTGCACAGCGGGTGCTCGGCGTTCTCAAGGAAGTTGTGCACGGATGAAGGTTCACCTCATGGGTATCGGCGGTGCGGGGGTCTCGGCGCTCGCCCGAATCCTCGCGGCGCGCGGCGACGACGTCAGCGGATGCGACGTCCGTGCCTCGGATACGACCGCCGACCTCGAAGACGCCGGGATCAGAGTGGAGCTCGGCCACGATGCCGAGCACGTGCTGTTCCAGGACCTGCTCGTGTACAGCGGTGCGATCAAGTCGTCGCCCGAGCTGGAGGCCGCACGAGCCATGGGGGTGAAGGTCCTCACGCGCGCGGAGATGCTGGCGGAGCTCATAGCGGAGCGCGATTCGATCGCGGTCGGCGGCAGCGCGGGGAAGACGACCGTCACCTACATGATCGGGCACATCCTCACGGAGGCCGGCTTCGACCCGACGGTGCTGGTGGGTGACGGATCGAGCTCCCGCGCCGGGCGTTCGCCATGGCTGGTGGCCGAGGTGGACGAGTCCGACGGCAGTCTCATCCTTCACCACCCCAAGCGGGCGATCATCACCAACATCGAACTCGATCACACGGACCATTTCAAAGACGTGGAAGCGGTGCAGGACCTCTTCGCGAGGTTTCTGGCCGGCCTCCCCGCTGATGGCCTCGTGGTGCTCTGCGCGGATGACGAGCGCGCGCTCTCCCTCGAGTCTCCAGCCCGGCGCGTCACGTACGGCTTCAGCGAGCACGCGGACTATCGGTGCGCCGAGGGGCGTCCCTTCGCCATCCACCACGAAGGGCGCGAGCTCGGCCGCGTCAACTTGCGCCAGCCGGGACGCCACAACGTGCAGAACGCGACCGGCGCGGCCGCGATGGCGCTTGAGTGCGGCGTCAGCTTCGCGGATGTGGCCGGCGCTCTCGAGAGGTTTCCCGGCGCCCACCGGCGGCTCGAGTTCCTCGGCGTGTTCCAGGGCGCTCCTGTCTACGACGACTATGCGCACCATCCGACCAAGGTCCGGGCCACCCTGCAGGCCGCGCGCGAGCTGCGACATCGCCGGCTGATCGTGGTCTTCCAGCCTCACCGCTACTCGCGCCTGGCCGCGCTCATGCGGGACTTTTCGCTAGCGTTCACGGGCGCCGACAAGGTGCTCGTGCTGGACGTCTACTCGGCGGGTGAGGACAATCCCACCGGCGTGCAGGCGACAGACCTGGCGGACAGGCTGCCCAACGGAACGTACGTGGGCGATTTCAACAGCGCTCGCCAGGTGCTCGAAGGCCTGGTCGGGCCGGACGACCTTCTACTCCTGATGGGTGCGGGCGACATCCGCAAGCTGGGCGATGAGCTGGCGCAGCGCGTCTAATCTCGCCTGGCTGCGCGCCCTGCCCGGGATCCGGGAGAAGGAGCCGCTCGCCACGCGCACGTCGTTCGGCATCGGCGGTCCGGCCGACTTCTTTCTTGAGCTAGGCCGTCTCGAGGCGATCGAGAAGGTACTGGACGGATGCAACGAGCGCGGTATCCCATACCTGCTCCTCGGCGCAGGCACCAACCTGCTGATCGCCGACGCGGGGATCGAGGGCCTGGTGATACGGGTGGTCACCCGTGACCATCACGTCGAAGGAACTCGGGTGCGCGCCGCGGCCGGCCTCAAGATGATGCGGCTCGCGCGAATCGCCGCGGACGCCAGTTTGCGCGGGTTCGAGTTCGCCATCGGCGTGCCCGGCACCGTGGGAGGGGCCGTGTATCAGAACGCGGGCTGTTGGGGCAAGGAGATGCGCGACGTCCTGGTCGAGGCCTGCGGCTTCATGCCGGGTTTGGGCCGGCAGAGATGGAGCCTTGCCGACCTGGGCCTGGGCTACCGCACCTCAGCTCTTCGGGAGGGACCGCTGAAGGGTGCGCTGTTGGCCGAGGCGACCATCCAGCTCCATCGCGGCGATGGAGAGGAGGCCAAAAGCCAGATGGCCAGGCTCACGCGGGAGCGCAACGTAACGCAGCCGATCAAGACCAAGAACTGCGGTAGCGTGTTCAAGAACCCGGCCGGGGATTCGGCGGGTAGGCTCGTGCAGGCCGCCGGGTTGAAGGGCATCCGGGAGGGCGCCGCCGTCATCTCAGAGCTGCACGGCAACTTCATCGTCAACGAGGGAGGAGCCACCGCCGCCGACGTGGCAAAGCTCATCGAGCGGACGCGATCCGAGGTCCGGCGCCGTTTCAATATCAACCTCGAGCCCGAGGTCGAGCTGGTCGGACGATGGCGTTGAAGCTCGCGGTCTTGCGCGGAGGACGATCGGCGGAGCGCGAGGTTTCGCTTCGTTCGGGCGCCCAGGTCGAGGCGGCCCTGCGGGGACTCGGTCACGACGTCACCGGGGTCGACCTCGACGCCGGCACTTGGGACACGCTTCGCGACGGAGGCTTCGCCTGCGTCTTCAACGCTCTCCACGGCCGCCTCGGGGAGGACGGAGCAGTGCAAGGAATGCTCGAGCTGCTTGGACTCCCATACACGGGCTCGGGCATCCTCGCCTCTGCGTTGTGCATGGACAAGGCGCGCGCGAACACCGTCATGGCCGGCGCTGGACTGCACATTCCCGACTTCGAGGAGCTCGAGGTGAAGGAGGCGATCGCCGCGGACGTCGTCGAGCGGCTGGTTTCGCGGTTCGAGCTGCCGCTCGTGGTCAAGCCGGTGCGAGAGGGTTCCACCATCGGGCTGACGATTGCCCAGGACGCCGATGCGGTGGCGACTGGCCTGCTCCTTGCCGCACGTTACGACCGCCGCGTGCTGGTGCAGCGCTTCCAGGCGGGCACCGAGATCACCGTCGGGCTGCTCGCGACCCCTGAAGTCCAGGTGCTGCCGACGCTGGAGATCGTGAGTGACAACCCGACGTACGACTACGACGCGAAGTACACCGCGGGGAAGTCGCACCACATAATTCCCGCCCGCATCGAGGAGCGTGCCCAGCTGTCCGCCGCCGACGCAGCCGGGCGGGCCTTCGTCCTCCTCGGATGCGCCGGCATGGCGCGGGTCGACATCATCGTCGACGCCAAGGGGAACTCCTGGATCCTCGAGGTCAACACGGTCCCGGGCCTCACCGAGCTGTCCCTTCTTCCGGACGCGGCGCGCGCGGCCGGGATCACATTCGCCAAGCTGTGCGAGCGCCTAGTCGACCATGCCGTTCAACGCCAGTCGCATCGGGTGGGTCCGCCGGCATGAGGTTAAAGCGGCGCCGCTCACTCTTCCCCCGGATCGGCCGGCTGGGCGGCCTCGAGGCCAGCGAGCCGCTGAAGGGGCAGCTCTGGACGCGTTCCGAACGATCCCTGCGCGAGCCGGACGTGCACTGGTCGCTGCGCGCCCTCGCGGTCGCGGCCGCCGTCGTGGAATGCGCCCTGCTGGGCTGGTTGTGGTTTGGGCCCGCGCTCGCCGTCCGAACGGTGAACGTGGCCGGAGCGCAGCACCTGACCAGCGCGCAGGTCGCCGCGGCTGCCGGCCTCGCCGATGGCGCATCAGTCCTTTCCGTGGACGGTGAGGCCGATCGGCTGCGACTCCTCGGCCAGACATGGATCCAGAGTGCGTTCGTCGAGCCGCAGCTCGACGGCACCGTGATGGTGACGATCAGCGAGTGGCAGCCTGTCGCCGTGTACCACTCCGGCACCAACAGCGCGCTCTTCCTGCTCTCCGACCAGGCCGTCGTCCTCGGGCCGGCGCCCTCCGCCGGGGGGCTGGTCTCTGTGCAGGGCCCGAGCGGCTCAGACCCCAAGGTCGGCCAACGGCTTCTGGACCAGGTGCTCCTGACGGCCATGGTAAACATGCAGCGCGGCTTTCCAGCGCTGCTCGGACAGCAGGTCGCCGGGTTCGTCTTCGATTCCTGCGGAGACTTGACACTTGTCGCCAAGCGGGGTTGGAAGGTCTACTTCGGTCGTGTGCTCACCCCGGAGGAGTTCGCGACGTTGAACGACAAGGTGGCGGCGCTCAAGGCAATCGCCGGTCATGGCAACGTGGACTACAACTCGATCGACCTCGATTACGTCAACGTCATGAATCCCACCGAACCGGCGGTCGGACTGCATTCGCGAGAGCGCCCGACCCCTGCGCCCTCGCCGTCGCCCGGCGCAAGCCCGCGGCCGTCCCCGTCCCCGTCGCCCGCGCCGACATGCAAGTAATCGTCGTCGCCATCGTGTTCGCGATCCTCGGGGTGTTCCTCGGCCTGCTTTCGCCGGT
The DNA here is from genome assembly GCA_041487825.1 of Candidatus Dormibacteraceae bacterium. Classification (GTDB taxonomy): domain Bacteria; phylum Chloroflexota; class Dormibacteria; order Dormibacterales; family Dormibacteraceae; genus Palsa-872. Next base: position 7,787 of record JBGPOC010000071.1, read on the forward strand.
CACCATCCCGATCACGTACGCCCGCTACACCGCGGTCGCCCTCCTGGCGGCGCTGGACTCGATTTTCGGAGCCTTCAAGGCCTACATCGCGGGGACGTTCGAGCCTCGCGTCTTCTTCAGCGGTCTGCTCACCAACATGACGCTGGCCGCCGGCCTGACCTACTTCGGGGACAAGCTGGGCGTCGACCTCTCGATCGCGGCCATCGTCGCGTTCGGCGTTCGGATCTTCAACAACCTGGGCGCCATCCGGCGCCACTACTTGTAGAAACCCTCTCCCCCCGGGGAGAGGGGTAGGGGAGAGGGGCGCTAGCTGGTACCTCCTTCTAGGCGGCCGCCGGGAGGTTCGAACCACAAGCCGTGCCCCCTCAGGACACCCCACCCACAAAATCTAGTCCGCGGGCGCCCGGTAGCCGATATAATCCAGCGCAGCCCGCCCCCAGTTCCAGCCCACGTTCCACCAGGAGGCACCGCAGCACCAGTTTTGTCACGGCGGAAGCGCACCGTCGGTCTCGACCTCGGCACCAGCCGGGTCGCAGTGGTCATAGCCGAGTCTGACGACCCCGGCCCAGTGAGCATCATCGGCGTGGGCGAGAGCCCCTCCGACGGACTCCGAAAGGGCGTGGTCGTCAACCTCGAGAAAACCATCGCCTCCATCCAGGCTGCGGCCGTGGCCGCCGAGCGGATGGCCGGCCAGCGGATCGAATCCGTGGTCGTCTCCCTGGCGGGTGGCCACCTCTACTCCCAGAACTCAACCGGCGTGGTCGCCGTGGCGAGACCCGACCACGAGATCGGCGAGGAGGATGTCCAGCGAGTCGTCGAGGCATCGCGC
>JBGPOC010000072.1:0-8611 GCA_041487825.1 Candidatus Dormibacteraceae bacterium
CGGAGAACGCGATCACCGGCACGGGGGACTCGGCCACCACCTGGCGAACCGAGGTGACCACGTGCGGCGCCGCGTCCTCGCCGGCCGGCACGATCAAGCGCTCGACGTCGTCAATCGATGCGATCGGCCGCGCGATGACCGGTCCCACGCTCTCCACGAGCTCGAACTCGACGCCCATGCCCCTTAGCGGCAGCATGATGTCGGCGAACATGACGGCGGCGTCGACGCCCAGGCGGCGCACCGGCTGCAGCGTCACCTCGGCGCAGAGCTCGGGCTGGGCGACGATCTCGACCAGGCTCCAGCGTTCGCGCAGCTTGCGGTACTCCGGCAGCGACCGCCCGGCCTGGCGCATGAGCCACACGGGCGTGACGTCGACAGGAAGGTGCCTCGCGGCGTCGAGAAAGCGGCTCACCGGGTGCCGTCCGTGGCGCCGAGGAGCGCGGTGATGTCCTCGATCGGGCGGTGGATGCCGGTGAGGATCGGCGTGTCGCGCACCGTGGATCGGCGGCTTTCGGTGCCGCGCAGCGCGCGGACCAGGTCGCCGAACCTGGGTAGATCGTCCGTCTCATAGGCGACCAGGAAATCCATGTCGTCGACGCCGAAGCTGTTGGCGAGGAGCTGGCGCACCTCGGGATATTCGTGCCCGATGCGCATGTGCTCATTCATGATTCCCTGTCGCGCCTCACGGCCCAGCAGGTACCAATCCGAGCTCTTGGTGAACGGGTAAACGATCAGGTAGCGCGAACGCTCACCTGTGAACAGCGACTGTTCCTGCGGCGTCGGCTTCTTCACGTATTGAGAGGGCTGGATGACGCCGAGAAAGCTCTCCTTCACCTGCATCCACCTTCCCAAACCTGTCCGGAGCACCGCCGCCGACCTGTTCTCAAGCGAGTCGAGCGTCGGACCGAGACTCCACAGGAGCAGGTCGGTGCCGGCCTGCAGGCCGACCATCGAGTAGCAGTGGGTGGTCACGTCCGAGTCCATGCGGATCCGGGCGATGAGCTCGTCAGCCGTATCGCATCGTTCCGCGAGCGAAAGGCGCCGCCACGCCGGGTCGAGGCCGAGTGCGAGCGCGTGCACAAACCGGCTGTCGCTCATCTTGCTTCTCTCAACCATGTGGCCGTGTCGCCCGCGAAGTAGGTGACGATGATGTCGGCCCCCGCGCGTCCGATCGCGGTCAGCGACTCGAGGACCGCCCCGCGCCGGTCGAGCCAGCCCCGCTCGGCGGCGGCTTCGATCATCGCCGCCTCGCCGCTCACCTGGTAGGCCGCCAGCGGCACGTCGAAAAGATCGCGTGCGCGCGCAAGCAGGTCGAGCGATGTGATCGCCGGCTTGACCATCAGGATGTCGGCTCCCTCCTGGGCATCGAGTTGCAGCTCGCGCAGCGCCTCGCGCCCGTTGGCGGGATCCATTTGGTACGACTTGCGATCCCCGAAGCTCGGCGCCGATCCCGCCGCCTCTCTGAATGGCCCGTACAGCGCGGACGCGTGCTTCGAGGCGTACGCCATGATCGCAGTGTCGGCGTGTCCGGCCGCATCGAGGCCCGACCGCAGCGCCGCCACCTGGCCGTCCATCATCGCGCTCGGAGCCACGAGGTCCGCCCCGGATTCGGCGTACACGACCGCGGCCTCGGCCAGCAGCAACAGCGTCGCGTCATTGTCGATGCGCTCGCCGTCGAGTACTCCGCAGTGACCGTGCGTCGTGTACTCGCACAGGCACACGTCGGCGGCGAGCGCGAGCGGTAGCTTTTCGCTCCTCAGCATGCGCAGGGTTTCGGGCACCGGGCCGTCTCCATCGGCCGCGGTCTCGCCTCGGACGTCCTTCGAGTCAGGGACGCCGAAGAGCAGGATGCCCCCCACCCCCAGGCCGGCCAGCCTGTGCGCCTCGGCCACCGCGACATCGGTGCTCATGCGGGCATGACCCTTCAGCGATGGGATCTCCTCCCGCCGGCGCCGCCCTGCGACCACGAAGATGGGCGCGACGAGCTGGGCTGGGTCCAGCCTCGTCTCTCGCACGAGCGCCCTGACCGCAGGGTTGGCGCGCAGCCGCCGAGGTCGCTCGGCGGCGGGAACGGGCACGCTCTGGACGCGAAGGAGCTCACGCATTGTTCTCGACCTCCAGGGGTAGGGCCCGGACGACGGTGTCGGCAAGGCCGGAAACGCTCCGTTCGTCGGATTCCGCGATCACGTGGAATGCGTGTTCGCGGGCGGCGAGCGTGGTGCGCGGACCGATCGTGATGGCGGGCAGCTCCGCGCTGCCACCCAGCGCTATGAATCCCCGCACCGCCGAGCCGGAGCCGAAGAGCACGGCCTTCAGATCCGGGTCCAGCAGCGCTTCGCGCAGCTTCCCGGCGGACGAGGGCGGTGCTTCCACCGTTCGGTAAGCGGTGATCTCTTCAACGATCGCGCCTCGTTCGCGTAGGCGGTCCGGCAGGTCCATGGCCGCCGCCGACGCACGGACCAGCGCAATCCGCTTGCCCTCGACGTCGGGCAGCGTGTCCCCGAGGTCAGCCCCGGAGGCGCGATGTGGAACGTGCGAGGGCTCGACGCCGCGCGCTCGCAGCGCTCGCGCTGTCTCGCGTCCGACAGCCGCAAATCTCGGACCGTCCGGCAGCGTGTCGAGCGCGTTCACACCCTGCGCGCTCGTGAGCACGATCCAGTCGCAGTCCGCCAGCGACCGCCCGCCGAGGTCGACCGGCTCCGTTTGCACCGCGGGCACGGCGTGAACCCGGTAGCCTCGCCGCCTGAGCGCTTCCACCAGCGGATCTGATTCCCCTCCTGGGCGCGTTACGAGGACTGAGATCATCGGAGCGCCACCTGGGCAACCAGCCGCCTGCCGAGCCGGGCCGCCATGCCTGGAGCGTCCGCCCGACTGCCATCCACCTTTTCGACGAACTTCCCACTTCCGTCACTGTTGACCCCGGCCGCAAGCAATCTGATTGAGTCTCTCCCGACTCTGAGCAGGGCCCCGACCGGCGCTCGACATGTGCCGCCCGTCGCCCTCAGAACCTCCCGCTCGACCTCTACCGCCAGGCGCACGTCCTCGTCATCGATCGCGGAGACGAGAGCGAGTACGCGGCTGTCCAACCCGCGAACCTGCACGGCGAGCGCGCCCTGGCCGGGCGCGGGTGCGACCACCTCAGGCTCCAACCGCTGGTCGACCCGCGCGCCCTTGCCCAGCCGGTCGATTCCCGCCGCGGCCAGCACGAGCGCGTCGACGAGGCCCTCGTCAAGTCGTCGGAGGCGGGTTTCCACGTTGCCATGAACCGGAACGACCCTCAGGTCCGGCCGCGCGGCCAGCAGAAACCCCGTCCGGCGGGGGCTGTCCGTGCCGACGATCGCTCCACGGCGGAGGGAGTCGAGGGACTCACGCCCCTCCCTGGTGATCAGCACATCGCGAGGGTCGGCCCGCTCCGGGTACGCGGCGATCACGAGTCCGGGTTCTTCATCGAGCGGCACGTCTTTCGCGCTGTGCACGGCGATGTCGACCTCATCGTCGAGCAGAGCCCTGGCGATGGCGGCGACGAACACGCCCTCCCCGGGCGACATGTCGACGGGTCGAAGGTCGCCTTCAGTAACGATCGGCACGAGCTCCACCTCGTGACCGGCCTTGCGCAGACGTGCGGCGACCAGCTCGCTCTGCACGAGCGCAAGTCTCGAACCGCGTGTGCCGAGGCGGATCGTCACGTCTGTTGCGCCGCGTGTCCGTCGATCAGGGCCACCAGCAACCGGTCGGCCGCGCGTTCGCCCTCGACCAGCAGAACCGTGGCTTCGCGCGTGTCGAGCCTTCGCCGCCGCGCGATCGCCGCCAGCTCGCCGATGAACGCTCCGCGAAATCGAACGAAAGCCTCGAGCGTCGCGCTCAGAGATGCGCCAAGGGTCGCCGCACGGTGGCCGTATTCGTTGGCCAGGGCTTCCGCTTCGACGATCTTGCCCGAGGACCCCGGCCCGTCCTCGTTCAGATGGTCGAGGAGCAACGAAAGCAGCCGCCGGCCCCGCTCTCCCAGCTCGGCGCGCTCGGCATTGCTCAGGGCGGTGAAGCGAGCAGCGTCGGCCGGGCGGCCGGCGCGCACTGGCCGCAGGTAGGCACGGGCCACACGGGAGGCGCTTGTGCTCAGCCCGGTCAGCATCGGACGGCGGCTTCGAGGCTGCGGCAAGAGCGCTTCGATGACGCTTCGAGAAAAGCGGCGGTGACCCCCAGGAGTCACGAACGCGGCGACATCGCCGTGGTCGGCCCACCGCCGGAGAGTCGCCGGGGTGATGCCGAGGAGCCGGCTCGCCTCACCTAGGCCGAGCCAGGGCGACCGTGAGCGGGAGGTCATTCGTGCCAACCGCAGAATTATGCCTAAACCTACTAAAAGCTATCGGTTTGGCCAAACGTGGTCTCACCAAGACCGGCGGCTCGCGGCCGCCTACACGCTACGAATGGAGCTTGGCGATGTCGGAGGCGCCGACAGTGTCCAGCTGTGGGTAGGAGCCGTTGGGTGCGTACCCAACCAGTTGGAAAGCCCCGGAGGAGTTGTGGTACTGGTCGAGGACGATCGGGCCTCCAGCGCCGACATAGCGGATCTTCTTGCCGGACCCGAGCGCCACCAGACCTTCCTGGTATGAGTGCACCTCAATGGCGCCGGGCGAGTCTGCCACCGTCTGCGGGATGTGCTGGTTGTAGAACGTCGGGTCCGGCGTCTTGGCGATCGTCATCGCGAGCGCCATCATCACGATCGCGTCGTAGTAGGTCTCGCTGTAAGGATCCTTGGCCCACTGCTCCGGCTGCGGCACAGCCGAACCCGATGCGAGCAGTGCGGTGTTGTACACCTGCCACGCCGCGCCCTGGGAGGGCGCGTACGGCTGCGCTCCGGCGTAGATCTTCGCCAGGTTGCTGTTGCCGATGGCGTCGCCCACGGCCTTCGCCCACCGCGGCTGAACCGTCGGCTGGGTTCCAATCACCGGGATCAGGCCATGCAGCCCTTGGAGCTGCCTCAGGTAGACGGCGTCGGTCTGCGGGTCCGCCTCTGTGAAGATGACATCAGGTTTGGCCGCGATCAACTCCTGGACCTCGCTCTTGTACGAGCTCCTGTCGAGGGTGAGAGTCTGGTTGAGGACGATCTGCCCGCCCAGTGCCCTGAAGGCCGAGAGCAGGTTCGGCACGTTGCCCTGCGAGCTGGGATCGTTGCCGAAGACGGCGGCGCCTTTGCGGTAACCCTTTCGGTAGGCGTACACCGCCATCGCCGCAGCCGCCGCATCGTCGGACGGGGTGAGCCGCCAGAAGTACTCGAATGAGTTGTGGTCGAAGTCGGCCTGTCCTGTGTCGCCGAACATCGGGATGTGCGCACGATCGATGATGGGCACGCTGACGAGCGCCTCGTCTGAGCTCGGCCCATTCATGCCCACCACGCCGCCGGCTGCGGCCAGCATCTGGTGGGCGACGGACACGGCATTTCTCGGGTCGCCCTGGGTGTCGAATTCAGTGCACTGCACCTGGTGGCCCAGGACACCGCCGGCCTCGTTGATGAGCTTAACGGCCGGAATGCTGCAGCCCGCGGACATTTCCGGCCCGAAGCTGGCGTCCGGACCCGTGAAAGGGTTGAAGCTCGCAAAGGTCAGCGTACCGGCATAGATCTTTGGAGTCGTCCCCGGCGCAGGTGAACCGCAGGAGGCGATCAGAGCCGTTGCTACGACCGCCAGCGAGGCGCGCACGCCCAATCGAGGCGGCCGACCACCGATCCCGACGATCCTCAGCACGGAAACAGGTCCGACCACCACGGTGAAGCTGGTTCTAATACTCCAAATCCGTCCATAACAAAGTCAGCAACTTCCGCCTTGCGTAGCCGTGCCATAAGCGGCCGAAGCTGTCAGCCTGGCTGGTTCGAGGTTCCGTTGCCCGCCGCGGCGCCGATCCGCTTCAGCTCGGCGATGGTCTCAGCGTCGAGGCTCGAGGCCAGGCCGGCCGCCTCTACGTTCGCGCTCACCTGCTCATGGCTCGTCGCCCCGAACAGGACGCTTGCGACACGCGGATTGAGAAGGGCGAACGCGATCGCCAGTGGCGCGGCATGTGCGCCGATTCGGTGCGCAAGAGCGGCAAGCTCGTGGCTGGCACGAAATGCCGCCGCGTGGCGCTCGTCCTCGCGGCTGCCTCTCAGCCGGCCCTGCGCGCCCGGATCGTCGTACTTACCCGTCAGTGCGCCTCCGTCGAGCGTGAACGAAGCGACCACGCCGATACCGGCCAGATCGAGCGCTTCGATCATCTCGAGGTCCTCCACCGGCGAGCGCCTCACCAGGCTGTAGGCAAGCTACGCCGCGTACGGCGTTGGCACGCCGAGCTCGGCCGAAACTTTCGACGCCTCCGCGATCTCCGCTGCAGGCCAGTTGAGCACGCCCCAGGCCCGGAGCTTGCCGGCCGAGATCAGGCCGCCGACCTGATGCACGATCTCCTCGACGCTCAAACCGTCGGGTGGCTTCTCGGAGTAGGCGAGGTCGAAGTATTCCATCTTCATGCGCTGCAGCGAGCCATCCAGCTCGGCGGCGGCGTCCTCGCGGGGCCAGAACTCCCACCACAGCTTGTTGGCGAGAACCACCTCCTGCCGCTTCCAACCTGAGGCGCGGAACAGGTCGCCGAACACGACCTCCGAATAGCCGGTCTTGATCGGAGCCGTTCCGGTCTCGTCGTTGTAGCGGGCGTCGTCGAGGAAGTTGATGCCGAGCTCACGTGCTCGGCGCATGACGGAGACGCCCATCTCGCGAGGTATGCGCTCATAAGTGCGCCAGGAGCCAAGAGAAAGCTCGGAGACCTCGATTCCGGACGCGCCAAGCCGCCGGCGCTTGAGCGGAGTCATTTCGGCAAGCTTAGTCTCGGCAAGGCGGCGGGCCAGTTCACCGCTCAGCGGTTGCGTTCGCGCTGCTCCTCCGAGATCTCATCGATGCAGATGGCGGCCGCCAGCATGAGCGCGTGGTCGATTGCAGTCCCGACGGCCACGCCGTACGCGTCCCGGACGGAGAACCACTGCCGCGATATCTGAGCGACGACTGCCCCGTTGCTGCTGACCTCGTACTCGTGGTTCGTGATGTTGCCCTCAACGTCATAAGCGACCCCGCCCTCGACCTGGATCGTGTAGTGCTGATGAAGGAACGTCAGCAGCTTCTTGGTCACCGTGGCATACAGCTGGCCCTCGCGGAGGATCTTCATGGTCGGCCGGACTGCGAGCAGCTTGGCCTCGACCGTCAGCAGCTCGGATCCATTTCGATCCTCGAGCACGAACGTCTCACGGAGGGTGAGGGCTTTGCCATCGACCTTGAACACCTCTTCGCCTTGTTCGTTTTCGATCCAGAAGTCCTCGCCGATGGAGAAGAGCTTCCGCTGAAGCTTGTAGCGCGTCCAGGTGGTGTCTGCCATTCGAACCCCCAGTCATGTCCGCGAAATACGGTCTCGAGCAGGACCGGTTCATTGTCGCCGCTTGGAGCGCTGCGCGCGAGCGCTAACCTCTAGCGGTGAGCGCCCTGACGGGAATCCGAGTCCTCGACTTCACTCGCGTCGTCTCCGGCCCTTACTGCACCATGCTCCTGTCCGACCTTGGCGCCGAGATCATCAAGGTCGAACGACCGGGATCGGGCGACGACTCTCGCGCCTTCGGACCACCCTTCGTGAGAGGGGAGAGCGTCTACTTTCTATCCCTCAACCGCGGCAAGAAGAGCGTCGTGATCGACCTCTCAACGGACCGCGGTCGCCAGACCGCGCGGCGTTTGGCGCGCAAGTGCGACGTCTTGATCGAGAACTACCGGGTCGGTTACATGTCGAGCCTCGGGCTCGACTACGAGTCTCTCGCGAAGGAAAACGACAGGCTCGTCTATTGCTCCATGACGGCCTTCGGCGAGAGCGGACCATACAGGGACCGCGCCGGCTACGACGTCATGGTCTCCGCTCTCGGCGGCATGATGGGCATCACGGGCGAGCCGGGGCGCCCGCCCGTCAAGACCGGAGTTGCGCTCCTGGACGTGGCCACCGGTCTCCACGCCGCCACGGCAATTTGCGCCGCTCTGTACGAGCGCGAGCGATCGGGGAAGGGCCAGCGGATCGAGCTATCGCTGCTCGGCGTGCAGCTGGCCACGCTCATCAACGCGGCGTCCTCCTACCTGGTCGGCGGAGAGGTTATGGGACCGCAGGGCAACGCCCATGCGTCGATCGTTCCGTATGGGGCGTTTCGCGCGGCCGACGGCTACGTCATCGTCGGGGCCGCCAACGACCAGATGTTCAGCCGCCTCTGCGAAGTGCTGGGGCTGGCGGGGCTCGCGGCGGATCACCGCTTCCGCACCAACGCGGACCGGGTGGCGCACCGGCAGGAGCTCGAGGCCGCAATCGGCGCTCGGTTGGCCGCCGCGACCGTGTCCGAGTGGGTCGAGAAGATCGGAGCGGCCGCCGTGGCGGTCGCCCCCGTGAACTCGATACGGGACGTGTTCTCGGATCCTCAGGTGGTCGCATCGGGCCAGGTGATGACGTTCGAACATCCGACCCTGGGCGAGATTCGACTTGTCGGTTCGCCCATCCACATGGGCCGGACACCCGTCCGTCACCAGGGCGCCCCTCCGATTCTCGGCCAGGACACCGAGGCGGTGCTGAG
>JBGPOC010000073.1:0-8599 GCA_041487825.1 Candidatus Dormibacteraceae bacterium
CATCAAGCACGTCGACATGCCGGCCAGCCCTGATCGGCTTTGGAGGCAGATCAAGGGATCGCACGGTGCGTCGCACGACGGAAAGGAGGCTCACAAGTGATCCCAGCCGCATTCGAATACGCAAAGGCCTCCTCCGTGGAGGAGGCCGTCAGGCTGCTCGGCAAGTACGGCGAAGACGCCAAGGTCCTGGCGGGGGGCCACAGCCTGATCCCGCTCATGCGCCTGCGCCTGGCGCAGCCCAAGGCGCTGGTCGACATCAACGGCATCAAAGACCTCGACCACATCAAGGAGAGCGGCGGCAAGCTGCACGTCGGCGCCCTCGCGCGGCACGTGACGATCCAGAACTCGCAGGTCGTCAAGGACAAGCTTCCCTTGCTTGCCTTCATGGCGGGGGAGGTGGGGGACAACCAGGTTCGCAACATGGGCACCATCGGCGGCGTGGTCGCCCACGCGGACGCAGCCGGCGACTACCCGACCCTGGCACTCATGCTCGACGCGGACATCGTGACCAACAAGCGCACGATCGCGGCAAAGGACTTCTTCAAGGACATCTTCACCACGCCGCTGGCGACGGACGAGATCGTCACCGAGGTCGTTTTTCCAGTCGCCAACGGTCCTCACAAGTACATCAAGTTCCGACGCCGCCTTTTCGACTGGGCGATCGTCGGAGCCGCGGCACAGAAGATGAACGGCGGCTGGCGCATCGGCCTCACGAACGTGGGCTCGACGCCTGTGCGTGCCAAAGCCGTAGAGGAGGCGCTCCACAAGGGTGCCAAGCCAGAAGAGGCCGCGCAGCACGCGTCGGACGGTCTGAGCCCGTCTGGAGACCTGCGCGCGAGCCCGGAGTACAAGAAACACCTGGCGCGCGTTCTTACGAAGAGGGCCATCGAGCAGGCGGGTTAGCCTGGGTTTGGTCGCTCGCGTCGACAGGCCGCGTCAACATGAGGGTGCGGCGGGAACCGGCTTCGCCGGGCCCGCCGCAGTTAGAGGGGATTCCCCCTCGACTCCACGCGGTCGGTAGTCTTCTCGGCGATGGCTGCGGCACCCACGAGCATCGACGAGGTCGAAGACCGCCTCCGCGAGCGCCGGTATATCGGCGACCGTGGGCTGGCGACGTCCATATTCCTTGCGCTGAAGCTCGAGAAGCCGCTCTTCATCGAGGGTGAGGCGGGCGTCGGCAAGACCGAGGCGGCAAAGGTCATGGCCGACGTGCTCGGCGCCCGCCTCATCCGTCTCCAGTGCTACGAGGGCATCGACCTCGCGCATGCGGTCTACGAATGGAATTACCCGCGACAGCTGCTCCACATCAGGCTGCTGGGGGAGGGGGACGACAGGCGCACCGCGGAGCGCGAGATCTTCAGCCCGGAGTTCCTGCTCCGGCGCCCGTTGCTGGACGCCATCGACAACAACGACCCCACACCGCCTGTCCTACTGATCGACGAGATCGACCGCTCGGACGAGGAGTTCGAAGCGTTCCTCCTGGAGCTGCTGTCCGATTTCCAGGTCTCGATCCCGGAGATCGGCACCATCAAGGCGAAGAAGCCGCCGTTCGTGGTCATCACGTCCAACCGCACCCGCGAGGTGCACGACGCGCTCAAGCGCCGATGCCTCTATCACTGGATCGACTACCCCGGCCTGGAGAAGGAGGTCGAGATTGTGCGGGCGCGTGCGCCGGAAGCCGCCGCTGGTCTTGCCCGCGAGGTGGCCGCGCTCGTGCAGGGCCTGCGTGGCATGGACCTCTACAAGGTGCCCGGCGTCGCGGAGACGCTTGATTGGGCCCGCTCTCTGGCGGCGCTCGGCGCGACGCACATCGACCCGACGCTGGTGGACGCCACCCTGGGCGCCGCGCTCAAGTACCAGGAGGATCTCGAAAAAGTTCGCGAGCAGGTTCCCGCCATGGTCGAGAAGGCGAGAGGTGCCTGAGCCCGACCTCCTACCCCGGTTGGGAGCGTTCGCTCGACTGCTCCATGACGCCGGTTTGGAGGCCGGCCCCCGCCGGCTCACCGATGCGACGCGCGCGCTGAACCACGTCGAGCTGAGAAAGCAGATCGATTTCCGGAATGCGCTGCGCGCGGTGTTCGTCAGCCGGAAGGAGGACATCGCGACCTTCGAGGCCGCCTTCGACATCTTCTGGGCGCCCCCCGACGCACGCGCGTCCGCGGGCCAGATACCAGGGCGCGGCCGCTCGCTGCCGTTGCCCCCAGACCGGGCCAAGGCATGGTCGAACGCCCTCGGGCTGAACCAGTCCCAGATGAGCCGGGAGCAGGAGGTGACAGTCGTTCCGATCAGCTCCAGCGGGTACAGCTCCGAAGAGCTCCTGCGTCACAAGGACTTCGACCAGATGACCTGGCAGGAGACACAGCAGGTCAGGCGGCTGCTCGAGCAAGCGCCATGGCGCGTGGCGGAACGCAAGACTCGCAGGTTGAGGCCGGCGAAATCGGGGCGAATGGACCTGAGACGAACCGCCCGGCATGCGATCAGGTCGAGCGGCGAGCTCATGCACCTGTTCAAGCGCCGCCAGAGGCTTCGGCGCCGGCCCCTCGTGCTGATCTGCGACGTGAGCGGCTCGATGGAGAAGTACTCTCGCCTGCTCATGATCTTCGCCCACGCCATTGCTCGACGCGAGGACCTCGAGGCCTTCGTGTTCTCGACCCGACTGACGAGGGTCACGCGACTGCTCCGCCAGCGCGATCTCGATCGAGCCCTCGATTCGGTGAGCAAGGGCGTCCACGATTTCAGCGGCGGAACTCGAATCGGCGAAGCGCTCGCCGACTTCAACCGCCACTGGGCCCGCCGGGTCCTGGGCCATGGCGCCGTCGTGATCATCGTGAGCGACGGTTGGGACCGGGGCGACCCATCCCAGCTCACCGCCGAGCTGGTCCATCTGAGGCGATCCGCACACAGGCTGATCTGGCTGAACCCGCTGATCGGCTCGGAAGGATATGAGCCCCTGACCAGGGGCATGGCAGCGGCCCTTCCGCACTGCGACGACTTTCTCGCCGCCCATAACGTCAAGGCCCTGGAGGACCTTGGTGGCCTGCTTGCGGGGCTGGGCGCCCGCCCGGCCAGGAGATAGGGATGCGCGAAGTTCTGGACGAGCTGGAGCAATGGACCCGCGCGGGGGAGGACATCGCGGTGGCCACGGTCGTCGAGACCTGGGGCTCGAGCCCGCGCCCGCTCGGTTCGAAGATGGTGGTCACTCGGTCCGGCAAGATGGCGGGCTCCGTTTCCAACGGCTGCATCGAAGGCGCCGTCTTCGAGGAGGCCCAGAAGGTCCTGAAGACCGGCCGGCCGAAGCTTGCTGCATTCGGCGTCGCCGACGACGTCGCCTTCGACGTCGGCCTCGCGTGCGGCGGACACATCGAGGTCTTCGTGCAACCGCTGGCGCCTGCCCATGAGCGCCTGATCGCGATGCTGGAGAAGAACCAGGCGGCCACGCTGCGGACGAACCTGGTCACCGGCGAGGCGGAGCTCACGCCGGGCGCGCCGTCTGGGAGCGAGCTTGCGCGGCGTGAAGGCGATTTCTTCGTCGAACCGATTCGCCGGCCCGCCCACATCGTGATCGTCGGCGCCATCCACATCGCCATCCCGCTCCACCGGCTCGCCAAGCTGATGGGCTACCGGGTGACCGTGGTCGACGCTCGCGCGAAGTTCGCGACCAAGGAGCGCTTTCCGGAGGCGGACGAGCTGATCGTCGCCTGGCCGGACGAGGCGATGTCGAAGCTGACGCTCGACAACTCCACGTATGTCGTGATCCTCACGCACGATCCCAAGTTCGACCTCCCTGCCCTGCGCTCGGTGCTCGGCAAGGAGGTCGGCTACATCGGCGCGATCGGGAGCCGGAAGACCAACCAGAATCGCTTCGACGCGCTGCGCTCGGAGGGCTTCACCGAAGAGCAACTGTCCTCAGTGCACGGGCCGGTCGGCCTCGACCTGGGCGGACGCGGCGCCGAGGAGACGGCGCTTGGGATCCTCGCCGAGATCACGGCGGTGCGCTTCGGCGGCACGGGTGTCTTCATGCGAGAGGCGCGAAAGAAGTCAATCGCCTGAGCGCGCGAGGCGCTCACGGAGGATTGGCAGCGCGACGTAGAACACCGTTATGCAGGCGTAGATGGCAAGGCTCAGCCTGAAGTCGATCAGTGTCAGAACCGTCGCCGAGCTGGCCTGCCCTGACGTCAGGTGGCGCGATCGAGAACACCAACACCGTGGCGGCAACCGCGAAGACCCCGTCGCTGAACGCTTCCGCTCGAGCTTTGTTCACGCCAACAACGCTACCGGCTCAGGTCGTCTTCGATCGCTCGCGGAACCGCCGGGCCTTGTGGCGATTCCCGCAGGAGGCCATGCTGCACCAGCGGCTCGAATGGTTTCTGGAGCGGTCGTAGAAAGCCCACCGGCAGGTCTGAGATCCGCACAGCTTGAGCCGGGTCCAGTCGTCCTGGTTCATGGCTGAATAGACCGCCGCGACGATCCGGCCCAGGGCGCCGTCGATGCCGCTGACCTCGGGCTCCAATCGAGCCCTGCCGTCGGGCCCGAAGCGGGCCCGCAGCCGGCTGGCGGCGGCCGCCCCGTTCAGGGTGGCGAGGTCCAGCGGGTAGACGGCGGCGCCGGAGTTCGCCCCGATGACACCGCGTATCGCCTCGCGAACTGCGATCGCATGTTTGAGGTCCACCTCGCCTGGCGGCCCGGGCTCCATCAGCCCCTTTGCAACCAACCAGGCTCCAAGCGTGTTCGGGTCTTTGAATTCCTCGATCCCAGGCTGGAGGTCGACCGTGTTGACGAACGCCTGGACAAGGCCGAGGACGCCGGTGGCCGCCTCGCGATCAGGCATAACAGATTCTTATTCTACCCATAACCTCTAAGACAGCAACATCGGTTATAATAACCATTGTAGCCATAAAGCTAGTTAGCAAGGAGGCCGTGTATGAATCCGCATTCTTACGAGGAGATGGCCTGGCTCCGCCTCCAGGACATACAGCGCGAGGCGGACAACCGGCGCCTCCTGGGCCGGCGCCCGTCCGTCACGATGGCCGCCCTGCGGCGCTTTGTAGCCTGGGCGGTGGCGGCGGCTCGGCTCCCTGACCAGCCCGCGGAGTCGGCTCAACCGGCATCCGCCGAGTGCGGCCAGGAGGTCGCCTAACCGCGAGCCAGGCGCTTCAGCACCTCCACCTGCTGGGCGTCCGGCCCGTCGCCCCCACCGGGCACCTCGAGGATGAACGGGAGCTTTGCGAGCCTCGGCTCGTGAAGCAGGGCACGGAAGCCCCCCTCTCCGATCTCGCCCGCGCCGATGTTGGCGTGCCGGTCGCGATTGGACCCGAGGCCGGTCACGGAGTCGTTGCAGTGGATCACCTCGACGCGCTCGAGTCCCACGACGCGGTTCAGCTCGTCCAACGTGTGAGACACGTCCTTTGCGGTTCGCTCGTCGTAGCCGGACGCGAAAGCGTGGCAGGTGTCGAAGCACACAGAAACCCTCGGATCCGCCAGGGAGGAGAGCATCGCGGCGATCTCCTCGAACCTCGCCCCGACGCAGCCCCCAAGCCCCGCGTTGTTCTCGATCAGCAGGCGCGCGCGCTTGGGATCGGCGCGCTCCATCACGTGCTTCAGGTGCTCCACTATGTTCGGCAGCCGAGCCTCAAACCCCGCGCCTTTGTGAGACCCGGTGTGGAAGATGACGCCGTCAATGCCGAGCTCGTCGGCGGCCTTGAGGTACCCCGCGAGAGTGCTCTCGGACCGCTGGCGCATCGTGGGATCATCGCCGGCCAGGTTGATGAGGTAGACGGCGTGAAAGTAGAACGGCGGATGGCCGTACTTCGCCGCCGCGTCCTTGAATGTCGAGATGCGCCCTGCATCAAGCTTCGGTGATCCCCAGAAGCCGGGCGGTGTGGGATGGACCTGGATGGCCTCGGCACCCATGGCGGCCGCCCGCTCGAACGCCAGGTGAAGCCCGCCGGAGGAATCGACGTGGGCACCAAGCAACGGCATCAAAAAGAGATTAGAGCGTTGCAGGTAGGCCGGAGCCGGGCGCGCGCAGGGCGCACATTCCAAACATTCCCCTGCCGTCGCCCAAACGTTCTCTTCGAGGCATCTCCCAATCGTGGCGAGGACCCCCAGGAGTGGGTCCACGGGAGAGGATTCGCAATCCTCTTCCGTGCGTGGCGCTGTCTGGCATGCTGAGCGAGCCATGGTTTTTGTGATGAGCGACCTCGAGCTGCCGATCCGTGGACGGACCTACCGGGAGCCCGAGGGACCGCACAGCGTCGTCGTACGAGGCCGCGATATCGAACCCGCGCTGCAGCACGTCGCCGCGCGGGAGGACTGTCGCTCGCTGGCAGTGATCAGTCTGCCGGCGTCGATCCCGGACCTGTCGCCCCTCGCGGGGCGCCGCCTGCTCCTGGTCGACAGTGATAGCGGCCGCCTGCGCGACTTCGCGGAGGTGGCACTCCGCGCGGATGTCGACGTGGAGTGGATCAGGTCCGCCCGTCCACCATTCGAGCGCCTCGCCACCGCGCTGCTGCCGGTGGGAGCGGTCGTGCTCGCCGCCGGCTCGAGCTCCCGGATGCCCGGCTCGCAAAAGCTTCTGCTCGAGTTCGACGGCAGACCGATGCTCCGCCACGCCGTCGAGGCTGCCACCGAGGCGGGATGCCACCAGGTCGTGGTCGTTTACTCGGCCGCCGATGTAAAGGAGGCGGTCGACGGTGCCGCGGACGTCGTGCACAACCCCGATGCGCACACCGGCATGGCCTCGTCGCTGAAGGCCGGCCTGAGGGCGCTCAGGCCCGAGATCGAGGCCGCCGTGGTCCTACTGGGCGACCAGCCGCTCGTCGGCTCACGCACCGTGGGGGCGCTGTTGCGCACATGGCGTCGGGAAGGATCGCGGCCCGCAGTCGCCGTCTCCAAGAGCCGCAGCGAGTGGACGCCGCCGGTGGTGCTGGCGCGCGAGATGTGGGAGGACATCTACGCCCTCGAAGGTGACGCCGGCGCCCGGCAGATCCTCGACGGCCACCCTGAGCTTCTCGACACCGTGCCGGCGCCCGGCCGCTCGGACGACATCGACACGCCGGAGGACTACGCCAAGATTCTCAGCCTGTTCCCCCGGCGAAAGTCGCGCCAACGCACCTGAAACATGCGCCCCGCGCGACCGGGGATGGTCTACGATTCGAATAGTGCTAGTGATCGCTCTAGGAGTGACAGCTTGAAGGATCGAGCGCAGCGTCGAGCACCCCGCCCGCCGGCCCCCGGCTGGCGGCGGTCTGGCCGCTATCAGGACATCGTCTACCAGACGTGGGACGGGATCGCCAAGATCACCATCAACCGCCCCGAGGTCCGCAACGCGTTCCGGCCCACGACCGTCTTCGAGATGTCGCGCGCTTTCGAAGCGGCGCGGGACGATCCGAAGGTTGGGGTGATCATCCTCACGGGAGCCGGGACCGAGGCCTTCTGCTCGGGCGGCGACCAGCGGATCCGGGGCGACGACGGCTACATCGATCCGCGGGGTACCGGCCGGCTGAACGTGCTGGACCTGCAGGTTCAGATCCGGCGCCTGCCGAAACCGGTGGTCGCCATGGTTGCCGGCTATGCCATCGGCGGCGGCCACGTCCTGCACGTGGTGTGCGACCTCACCATCGCGGCGGACAACGCCCGGTTCGGGCAGACCGGTCCTCGCGTGGGCAGCTTTGACGGCGGGTACGGCGCCGGACTGCTTGCGCGCATCGTCGGCCAGAAGAAGGCGCGCGAGATCTGGTTCCTGTGCGAGCAGTACGACGCCCGCCAGGCGCTCGAGATGGGACTCGTCAACAAGGTCGTGCCACTGGCCGAGCTCGAGAAGGAAACCGTCGCGTGGTGCAGGCGCATGCTCGAGCTGAGCCCGCTGGCGTTACGCATGCTCAAGGCCGGCCTGAATGCCGCAGACGATGGGCTCGCGGGAATCCAGCAGCTCGCCGGCGACGCGACCTTGCTGTACTACATGAGCGAAGAGGCGCAGGAGGGCCGGGATGCGTACGTGCAGAAGCGGAAGCCCGATTTCTCCAGGTTCCCGAAGAGGCCCTGACGATGGTGGTCGCTGAGGCGCCCAGTCCGGCCCGGATGTGGTGGCTCGCCGTCAGGCCGGCGACTCTGGCCGCGTCGGTCGCGCCGGTCCTCGCGGGCACAGCCATCGCGGTGCACGAAGGGGGCGCGCGTCCTGCGGCCGGCCTCGCCGCGCTCGTCATTGCGCTCGCCCTGCAGGTCGGCGTCAACTTCGCGAACGATTACTCGGACTTCGTGCGCGGCGCCGACACTCCTCGTCGCCTCGGGCCGTTGCGGGCGGCAGCGTCGGGCGTCGTCGCCCCGGAGAGCGTGAAGTGGGCGGCGGTTGCGGCCTTCGGTGTGGCCGGAGCCACCGGATTCGTTCTCAGCCTGGCCACCGATTGGCGGCTCCTCCTCGCGGGCGCCGCATGCTTGCTGGCCGGCTGGTTGTACACGGGCGGCCCGCGGCCCTACGGCTACCTGGGGCTCGGCGAGCTCTTCGTCTTCGTCTTCTTCGGACTCGTCGCGACCGTGGGCACCGTTTATGTCGAGGCGTTGCGCGTGACCCCGCTCGCGATCCTGGCCGGTTGTGGTTTGG
>JBGPOC010000074.1:0-8595 GCA_041487825.1 Candidatus Dormibacteraceae bacterium
CCTTGTCCTTCATCTTCTTGCGCACGGTGTTCGAATCCACCGCGCTCAGGGAACGGTCGGGCTTGACCAGGGCGCAGGCGATGATGAAACCGCACATCTCGTCCACGGCGTGGAGCGCCTTGCGTATGGGCCGGTCGCGTGGGACGTCGAGGTACAGAGCGTGGGAGGCGATGTCGTCGAGGATGTCGCCCGGCCAGCCTTTCTCACGCAGCATCTCGATGCCGCGCATCGGGTGCATGTCGAGAGTCGGGCCCGACTCGTAGTCCCAGTCGTGGATGATGCCCAGGACCGCCCAGCGTTCCTCGTCCTCGCCGAAGCGCCGGGCGTAGGCCCGCATCGCCATCTCGACGCTGCGCATGTGCCGGCGGAGCTGCAGGGATGGCGTCATCGAGATCATCAGCTCCCAGGCATCGTCACGCGTCGGCGTTTTCACGGCGCATCCCAGATGAACATCTTGTGGCGGTAGGCGACCACGAACAGCCAGGTGACCGACCCGATGACGCCGATGAGCCCCAGTGCCATGAGGGTCGCCGCGAGAACCAGGTCGGCGGCCGTGGGAGTGCTGGAGAGGCCGATGAAGACGGTCATGGACAGCATCGCGAGCCCGGCCGATGTCACCGTGGCGCCCATGGCTCGGAAGTAGATCGCCGGAGCCCGCACGAGCCGGATGTTCTGCCGCTGCGTGAATCCGCGTCCGAGCAGACCAGGAAAGTTCCGCCCGGTGAGAAGTGGCCACGCGCCGAGGGCCAGGCCGAGCGCGCCGAGAGCGGCGCACGAGACCTGAATAGCGAGTTTCACACCAGCCCTTCCTTCAATACCGAGATCAGGCGCTCGTGCTGGTCGCGAGTGCCGATCGTGATGCGCAACCAGCCGGCGATCGGCTCACGATCGTAATGCCGGATCAGGATTCGCTGCTCTCGCAGCGCATCGGCGACCGCCGCGGCGGCGTTGCCGTCCGGGGGATGGACGAACAGGAAGTTCGCCGCCGACGGCGAGACCTCGAAGCCGAGCTCGCGAAGCCTGTCGGCCAGCCACGACCGCTCGGCCAGCACGTGCTCAACGATTTTTCGGTGGTGGTCCTCGTCCTGGATCGCGGCGATCGCAGCCGCGACGGCAAGCCGGTCCATGTTGTACGAATCCCGGACGGCGTCCAGCCCGGCTATCAGCGCGGGATCGCCGAGCGCGAAGCCGATCCGCATCCCGGCGAGCGCGTACGACTTCGAGAAGGTCCGCAGGATGAGCAGGTTGCGGTGCTTCTCGAGCAGGCGGACACAGGATTCGGGAGCGAAGTCCACGTACGCCTCGTCGAGCACGACAACTCCGCGCGATCGCTCGACGACCTCCTCCACGGCCGACTCGGCCGCCCACGTCCCCGTCGGGGAGTTGGGATTGACGATGAACTTAAGGGGGGCGTGGTCCTCGGCGAGCTCGGAGCTCCACGTCCAGCCCTCCGCGCTGGGATGCGGCTTGGCCACGGCTTCGTGGATGCGGCACAGAGGTTCGAACAGGGGGTAGGTCGGAGTCGGATAGGCGACATGGTCGCCCGTGCCCGCAAAGGCCCGCAGGCACAGCTCGATCAGCTCATCGGCCCCGTTGCCCAGGGCGACCTGGGATTCCCGCAGGCCGAAATGTGCGGCGATGGCCGCGCGGGCGGGCGCCGCCGTGGGGCTCGGATAGAGTCGGAGCGAGTCACCTGCCGCGGCGGCGATCGCCTCGATGACGCGAGGCGAAGGAGGCAGCGGCGATTCGTTGGTGTTGAGCTTCACCCAGTCCTCGCTGTCGGGGGGCTGCTCGCCCGGGAGGTACGGCTGGAAGCCCTCCAGGGCCTTCTTCAGGAAGCTTTCCGGCATTCGAGGAGAAAACATTCGAGAGCCAGACGTGGGCTGACGTTCTGCTCCAGGTAGCCGAGCGTGTCGTAGGAGAGCTCGACCAGGCGCGCCCACCGACCCTGCTCGGCGCCGTGGCTCGCCAGCATTCGGCGCCGCAGCTCGATCTGCCAGCTGGCGATGGCGAAGAGCGCGGGGTCCTCGGCATCGCCCTCGCTCCTGCGCCAGGCCATCTGGCTCCCGTCGAGCTCAGCTGCGACCTGCATGGGGACGTCCGCCGGAGCGCCGAACACCTCCTCAAGGCGGCGGGTCCACGCCGTGTGGAGCTGGATCACTCTGTCGTCGCCGGCGACGTGAAGCGCCCAGCCGGGGCGGCCCCGCGCGAGCCCCGCGACCAGCCGCGCGCGTTCCCGGTCAACCCCGTTCCTGGTCAGCAGCCCCTCGATCACTGGCGCAGGGACCGGCTGGAAGAACAGGCGCTGGCAGCGTGAGACGACCGTGGGCAAGACGACGAAAGGGTTGAGGCTCGGCGTGGTGAGGACGATCACGCGGTGCGGATGCGGTTCCTCCAGGGTCTTCAGCAGCACGCCCTGGTCCTGGTCTCGCAGGCGGCCCACGTTCGCCACCAGCGCGACGCGGCGGCTCGCGACCGCCGGCTTGAGGTTCAGGAACGCCTGCAGCGAGAGCTCATGGAACTCGGGCGGCTTGTCTGGCAGCAGCCGGATCTCGTTGATGGAGAGCGGCTTGATCCGGTCGTCCTCCCAGTAGTCGGGGTGGCGGCTGAGCGGGGCCTCGGGTAGGAGCGCCGCGGCAAGTGCGCGCGCCGCGGTCGCCTTGCCGAGCCCGGACTCGCCGACGAAGAGGTAGGCGTGGGCGAGGCGTCCGGAGACCAGTTGAGAACGCAGCTGGCCCAGGGCCTGCTCGTTCCCGACGATGTTCTCGAATGGATCAAGTCCCGACCTGTTCTCCCTCTCCCCTTCAGGGGGGAGGGCTAGGGGTGGGGGGCTTTGAGCAGACCGACCCCGGTTATCGCTCAAGGCGTCACGGTGTTGCCGGCCTTGGGGGCGGCCTTGGGGGTGGCGGCCGCCTCGCGCTCCATGGCGAGGCGCTGGGCCCGGCCCTGCAGCCAGACCTCACGGATGCGCTGGAGCGCGGTGAGATTGGTGAGGATCGCGAGCAGGAAGACCACCACGTACAGGACGACCCCGCCGAAGATCAGGCCCACCACCGTCGCCACCACGCGTTCGGGCCTCGCGAACAGGCCGGACTCGCACGTGAAGCCCAGGCTCTGCGCCCGAGCCCGCACGTAGCTCACGAGAAAGGAGCCCGCGAGCGCGGCCACGGTCGCGAGCACGAGCCAGCGCTGGAGTGGTCCGCTCGTGCTGGCGAAGTAGGCGGCAAGGCCGATGTAGATCGCTCCCTCGGAGTAGCGGTCGAGCGTGGAGTCGAGAAACGCCCCATATGGGTACGAGCGGCCGGATGACCGAGCCAGAGCGCCGTCGAGGATGTCGAACGTGCCCGCGAAGATCAGGACCACACCGGCCAGTTGCAGGCGGCCGACCGCGGCCAGCACGGCGGCCACGAAGGTCAGCGCGACGCCGACCACGGTGATCTGGTTGGGCGTCACCGGTAGGCGGCCGAGCATCGACATCAACGCCTCCGCCTGGTGGCGGATCCAGGCCTCAAACCGCGTCGTGAACATGGATCTCCTCGAGTCGGCCACGAGCCGCTGTTCGCGCCTCTTCGTAAACCTCGACGATCTGGGACGCCACCGCCTCCCACCCGAACCGCCGCGCCTTCTGGTGTCCGAATGCGCCCAACCGGCGCCGGAGCTCTGCATCCCTGGCGAGCACGATCAGCGCGGCCCCCAGCTCGGCCCAGCCTTTGGGTTGCACGGTCAGGCTGTCGAGGCCTGGCTCGAGCACCGACATGTAGCCCTCCACCTCGGTCGCCACCACCGGCAGCCCAGTGGCCATCGCCTCGAGCAGCACGATGCCGAAGCTTTCAGCGCCGGTCGCCGGTGCGCAGAAGATGTCGGCGCTGCAGTAGTAGCGCGGCAGGACTGTGTCCGGCACGTATCCCGCCAGGACCACGTTCGGCAGCCGGTGCCTGGCGACGAACGACTCCACCTTGCCTCGAAGCGGACCGTCGCCGACCACGATCAGCCGGCTCTTCGGCACCCGTGCGTGCATGAACTCGTAGGCGCGCAGGAGGTCTCCCAGACCCTTTCGCTTCTCCAGCCGGCCGACGAACAGGATGTTGACGTTGTCGTCGCGCAGGTGCCGGATGGGCGTGAGCCCGGGTTTGAAGGCATTGACATCGATGCCATTGGGGATCACGCGCACAGGGAAGTCGGGAAAGTAATGGTGGAGAAACGTGCGGGCCGGCTCGCTGACGGCGATGCCGCGGTGCAGGTAGGCGAGATATGGCTCGAGCCACCGGCGGCCGTAGTAATAACCGACGTTCGAGCGGGCGAATGCGTGGAACGTGCCGACGTTGGCGGTCGTGGACATCTTGAGCATGGTCATGGGCAGGGCGGGCATCAGCGGCTCATGGAAATGGAGGACGTCGAAGCGCTCCTTCTCGATGATCTCGTCGACCTGATCGGCGAGGTGAAAGCTGAGCGTGATCCGCGCCACCGAATCGTTGACGGGAATCGCGATCGGGGTACCGATCCGGTAGAAGCGTGCGGTGTCGAAATCCACGTCGGCGCGGCTGGAGGGCGCGAAGATGCGGGCTTCGTGCCCCATGCGCCGGAGCTGGCGCGCGAGGTGGCGGACGTGGTCGTTCACGCCGCCCGGCGACGCGAAATCGTAGGGCGAAACGAGCCCAACCCTCACGGGCGGCCCCTCATGGCGATCCTGCCCAGATGCGGTGCGGGACGTGCCATTGCTCGGGGTGCGCGCGGATGAACCCCTCGATGTGGCGCAAGAGCTCCTGGGTCACGCGAATCTCGTCTGCCTTCCTGTCGCCGGTGCTCTTCGCGATCACCGGACGAGCCGCCTCCGCCATGTAGCTGTCGTCCGGCAGCCGGTAGACGCAGACCGGGAGCAGCGGCGTTCCGAGGCGCAACGCGAGCGAGGCCGTGCCGAGGGGAATGGGCGCCGGCCGGCCGAAGAATGGCATCACATGGCCCGTTCCGGTGATGTCGCGGTCGATCGCCGTGATGACCATCTCCTTCTCGTGCAGGGCCTGCGTGACCTTGCGTATGCCGCCGACGGTCAGCGTGAGCACGCTGATGCCAAGCCGCGCGCGTGTGTCGCGGTACCACTCGAAGAGAGCGCGCGGCTCGAGCTCCTCGGCGAAGAAGCTGACCGGCGTCAGGGTCGCGGCCCAGATCGCCGAGACCACCTCGTACGAGCCCATGTGGCACGAGACCGCCAACACGCCCTTGCCGAACGCACGAGCTGCTTCCAGGTGCTCCATGCCCTGCACCTTCAACAGAGGGCGCATCGCCGACACCCGCGCGCTCGGCAGCATCATCAGGTCGGCATATGCCTTCGCGTGATTGCGAAAATTCAGCCAGGTGATTCGCCGCAGCTCCCGCCTGTCCAGGTCCGGACGGGCGATCGCGAGGTTGAATTGGAGGCGCGGGCGCGCCAGTGGCGAAAACCAGAACGAAAAGCGAGCCACGAACACCGCCAGGGCGTACGCCAGCGGTCGGGGCAGTCGCTCCACGATGGACTGAACGGCCTTGAACGCGCGGAAGCGCCACACTCAGGCGGGGTGCCTTTCGAGCCACAGGCTCACCCTCGCTCGGCTTCGAAAATGGGCTGGAATGCATACCACTGGTCTGGACGCTCCCGAATGAAGGCCTCGAAGCGGTGCACGATCCGCTGCATGAGATTTTCCTTGGTCTCGCCCTCCGACCATGAGAGCGCGGAGTCGACGTGGAGGTGGTGCCGGCCCGACGGGGTCATGTACTGGTACGCGGTCATGAGCGCGGCCCCTGTCTTCAGGGCCAGGGCGCCGGGCCCAGCGGGGACGTGCGCGCGGCGCCCGAAGAAACTGACTTCGACACCTGGTCCGTCGTCCTGGTCGCACACGAGTCCCACGACCCGGTTGGCGTTCAGCGCCTGGATGATCTCCCGCACCGCAGGCCGTCCGACCTCCAATACCTGCAGGCCGTAGCTCTCGCGGGTCTTCACGACCGCGTCGTTGAGCGACCCCGGAAATCGCCGCGTCACGGCGATCAACGGATAGCCACGAGCGCCCCCATACGACCCCGTGTTGTCCCACGAGCCCATGTGGGGCAGCGCGACGATCGCGCCGCGACCGCGCTCGAGCGCGGCGTCGAGGTGTTCAAGCCCAACGGCGTCGGTGCGCTCGATGAGCTCCTGCGTGGTGAGGCTTCCCATGAGGAGGAAGTCCAGGACCATGCGCCCGTAGTTCTGAAAAGCCAGCCGAGCCACCCGCGCGACCTGCGGATCAGACCGGTCGAGACCGAGGACAGCGGCGTAGTTGTCGAGGGCGGCGCGACGCTGCCGGCCGTTGAGCCAGTACCAGGCGCTGCCACCCGGGGCCGCGACCGCATGGCGGAACGCAGGCGGAAGCGCCCGCACCGCCCGCGCACCCGCCCGATAACTAGCGGCGAGCAGACGTGGTCGCCGGCTTCGCCCGCGTGATTCGGCGGACGCGGCCGTTCGGCCGGGCCTTACCACCATCGATGAACTCCTCCACCAGGCGCCTGGCCTCGGTGTCGCTGTACTGCACCGGCGGCGACTTCATGAAGTACGAGGCCGGGCCCTCCAGCGCACCGCTAATGCCCCTGTCGAGGGCCAGCTTGCAGCAGCGGACTGCGTCGATGACGATGCCGGCGGAGTTGGGCGAGTCGTGGACCTCGAGCTTGAGCTCGACGTTCAGCGGCACGTCGCCGAAGCTTCGGCCCTCGAGCCTGATGAACGCCCACTTGCGGTCGTGCAGCCAGGGCACGTAGTCGGAGGGGCCGATGTGGACGTTGTCGGCGCCGATGTCGTAGTCCATCTGGGACGTGACCGATCGGGTCTTCGAGATCTTCTTCGACATCAGCCGCTCGCGCTCGAGCATGTTCAGGAAGTCGGTGTTGCCGCCGAAGTTGAGCTGATAGGTGCGCTCGAGCTTCACGCCGCGATCGCGGAAGAGGCGCGTGAGCACGCGATGGATGATGGTAGCCCCGACCTGCGACTTGATGTCGTCGCCGATGATCGGCAGTCCCTTCTCCTCGAAGCGCTTCTGCCAGTAAGGCTCACGCGCGATGAATACGGGGATGCAGTTGACGACGGCGACGCCGGCCGCCAGTGCCTGCTCCACGTACCACTTCGTCGCCTCCTCGGATCCGACCGGCAGGTAGCTGACGAGCACGTCGGCCTTCGTCTTCTTGAGGATTCCGACCACGTCGGCGGTTTGGCCCGGGGCTTTGTGGACGATGTCCGCCAGGTACTTGCCGATGCCGTCATGGGTCATCCCGCGCGACACTTTGACGCCGGTCTTCTTGACCTCGGCGAACTTGATCGTGTTGTTCGGGTGGGCCCACATCGCATCGGCCATGTCCTCGCCGACCTTGCCCTTGACGACATCGAACGCGGCGACGAACTCGATGTCGCGAATGTGGTACCCGCCGAGTGAGACGTGCATGAGGCCGGGGACGAACTTGTCGTCGTCGGCGTCCTTGTAGTACTCGACGCCTTGGAGCAGCGAGTTGGCGCAATTGCCCATTCCGACGATCGCGACGCGGACCTTGTCCTCGCTGCGGGCCTTGCTGTTGCTGGAGCCGTTCGTGCTGGCCATAGGTTCCTTTCTGCGGCCGCCACCGAAGGGGACGGTCCGACGTGAATTGGATCTGAAGGGGACGCCGAGCTCGTCTGAGAGCGAGGCGAGGATGAGGTCGTTCGTGTTCGTGCCGGCGGTGAATGCCTCGGCCTGGATCGCGCTCTTGAGCTCCGGCGGCATGCGCAGGAGGACAACGGGGCTCGACCCGGGAAGTGGGCTCGTCCGGCCGGATGGGGTGAAGGGAACGCGGAAGCGCCGCGCGAGCATCCCGGTCGCGACGTCGTTGAGAGACCCTCCGTCACGCGCCACCTCACGGATGAGCGCTTCTTTCAGCGATGAGGGCATTCTCACCAGAACGCCCTTCCTGTCGCGAGTGCTAGCAGTCAATGTGCTAGCAGCATAGCGTTCGCGGGTCGGGCGGAGTCGGGCCTTCACCCGACTCCGCCTCTCTGCGTTCTCCTACTCGGCGAACACCAAGGTGTCCTGGTTCAGCGCCACCGTGCAGGTGGTGGCCGTCTCGCTATCGCAACCCGACCAGAAGACCGTGCCGTTGCTCGACGTGAGCGTCACGACGGTGCCGGTCGCGAACGCTTTCGCGCAGTCCTTCGGGACATCCGCCGACTGGTTCGTGCAGCTCAAGCCAACCGGGCTGCTGTGGACGCTGACCGTGTCCAACGTATGACACGGATCCCCGGCGAAACAGCGACCGCTGACCTCGACGGTCAACGTCCTCGTCGTGGCGAACGAGGCGGTGACGGATTTCGCGGAATCCATCGTGACTGTGCACGGCCCCGTTCCGGTGCACGCCCGCTCCACCCCGAGAACGCCGAGGCGGTCCCCGCGGCCGGGGTCAGCGTTACAGGCGTGCCTGCCGGGTACGAGGCCTGGCACGTCGAGCCGCAGTCGATTCCGGCCGGGGCGCTCGTCACGCTGCCGGTTCCCGCTCCTGCGAGCACCACCGCGAGTGCATAGGCACCGCTCGGCCTGCAGAGCATCGACATCGCTCCAGAGCCGTCGTTCG
>JBGPOC010000075.1:0-8565 GCA_041487825.1 Candidatus Dormibacteraceae bacterium
AGCGGCACCGAACAGGAGACGCGGGTGCAGGTCGAACGGCTCTGGTCGCGACTGGTCGCCGACTGACGCGGGCATCGCCACCGTCTAGACGGCGCCCCCCTGCCGCAGCTGTTCGAGGTTCTTGGCATCCACGCCGACCTCGGCCAGGATCTCCGCGGTGTGCTCGCCCAGCGCGGGGGGGTCGAGGCGGCGCCAGTCCGGACGCAGCCGAACCGCGGGTCGAACCTCCACGCCGGTGGGCGTGCTCATGATCAGCATGCGGGCGGAGACCTGGGGGTGACGCGCCACCTCGTCGATCTCAAGCACAGGCTCGCAGCACACGTCGAGTCCGGCGAGTTTCTGTTCCCACTCCGCACGGGTCCTTGACGAGAACACCGCCTCCATCCCCTCGTGCACGGGAAGGCCATCCGGCCCCTCCGCGAACTGGCGATCCACGAGGTCCGGCCTTCCGACGGCGTCGCACAGGACGGCCCAGAACTTCGACTCGAGGGCGCCGACACTGTAGAAGCCACCGTCCTTGCAGGCGTAGACGCGGTAGCACGCGTACCGGCCGCTCAGCCGCTGGTCGCCTCTCCCGAAGCGCTCCCCGCCACCGAGGGCCGCAAAGGCAAGCGCCAGCCAGCTCACCGTTCCGTCCAGCATCGATGCGTCGATCCAGCGGCCAGGGCCGCCTCGCTCGACGCCGACCAATGCCCCGAGGATCGCGACCGCGGCCTGCAGTCCCCCGCCGCCGACGTCCGCGACCTGGACCGACAGCGGCGCGGGCGGACCCTCGCGATCACCGTTCAGGGCGAGCGCGCCTGCTGTCGCCACGTAATTGATGTCGTGGCCGGCGCGCGACGCGAACGGCCCGTCCTGCCCGTATCCCGTGATCGAGCAGACGACCAGCTTCGGATTGCGCGCGTGCAGTGCAGTCCATCCCACGCCAAGCCGTTCCATGACCCCAGGTCGGTTGCCTTCGACCAGCACATCGGACCGCTCGGCGAGGCGAAGCAGGAGCTCCCGGCCGGCCTCCGACTTGAGATTCAGCGTCACGCTGCGCTTGTTACGGTTCAGGGCGCTGAAGAGCGCGCTCTGGCCCTCGACGAGCGGAGGCGTCCAGCGCATGTAGTCGCCGCCGGTGGGCTCCTCGACCTTGATGACATCGGCCCCCATGTCGGCCAACTGCATCGTGCAGAAAGCGCCTGGCAGCAGCCTCGTCAGGTCGAGGACGCGAATCCCGGTCAGCGGCATGCTGCAAATATGAAGGAAATCCGCATGGTGTTCCATGATCGCCGCGCTGAAACCGCGGCGCCGGAGATTGCCGTCTCACCACTTCCAGAGGGACACGTACGGGGCACTCGTGCGTTAATACGGCATGAAAGGCCCACGTCCCAGAATGCGATCCCACAATCCCCATCTCAGTGAGATGACGATCAAGGTCCCGGCGCCGTTTGCCGGGATCTCCGACCTTGGGTTCACGGCCCAGTATCGGGCGCAGAACTTGAACGAGCCTTTACGGGACGTGCCTCTTCTCATCGAAGGGCCGCAGCCGCCGATTCGGAAGCTTGCCGAGCTCCTGCAGCTCCTGAGACACGCACAGGCGCGTGCCTATTCGTGGAGCGATCCGATCATGCTGAGCGACCAGGTTGTCATCCTCGCGTTTCGCGATCGCAGCCTCGACGAGCAGGCGCTGTCGGACGGGGCACGCACGTCGGCGGGCTATGTCCTGAACCTGGTGCGCCCGGTGGTCTTCGCGTTTCTGAAGGACTGCGCGGCGGTCGCCCATCTGCGGCTGTCCGACGTCATCGAGATGCAGGTATCGGCTGAAGGCGCCCCGAACTGGGAGGTCGCGATGCCGTTGGCAGACATCGTCGAGCCGAACGGTGACCGCCTGCTCTGGCAGCTGGCGGGGTAATGAGGGAAGACCCGGATGGTTTTCCCTCATTGCGCTTCGGCTTCGCCGAAGCGACCCGGCCCTGAATCGCTTCACGACGTCGGCGTGGACCTTGAACTGGGCCGGCGCTCCCATTCCGGTACATCGATGGGATTTATTGAGGGATCAATACTCCTGGCCAGGCTCGGGAGTTGAAATGGACAAAGTCATGCCCGGGGAGACCCGGCCAACCCTGCCACGCTAGCAACGCCGTCTTTAGGGCTTCTTCGAAGGGCTAGCAGTCGGCTTCGCAGACGGGCTGGGTGATGGCGTCGGGCTGGTGTGCACGCCGCTGGCGCGCGGGCTGCTGGTGGTGGGAACGTTTGGCACGACGACAGCGTTAGGAGTGAGGTGCTCGAAATACAGGGCCAAGGGCACGACGATCAGGCCCACGATGACGGTCAGCACGAAAGTCACCGCACCCCACTCGCGCCTCAGAAAAGCCCAGCTCACGAGCCGTGAATTGTAGGGCTTCCCATCAGAGCGCCGTCCAGGGTCGACGCGGCGAGACTAGTAATCGTCTTCGTCCGCGCCAGCGATGCCTTCCTCTTCCTTCTTCTTCCGCTGATTCAGGAGGCGAATGAAGTCCTGCGCGCGCGCGAGCGCCTTCCAACGCTCCGGGAAGAAGTCCTGGACCAGGATCTGCTTATCAGGCATCTGGTAGACCGTGACGCACCATTTCTGGAGGGTGCGCGAAACCTCGACCTCGAAGTCCTTCTCCGCGGTCTCATACTTGACAACTTTGTCGTCGTCGAATCTTCTTCGTCCTGAAACAGCCATAGGTAAATCACTCGGGCAGGAATTCGGCTCATTGAGCGTGGTTCGATTATAGCCCCGTATGGGGCGATTACCCGGCTGATCCGGGCGACAGCCACTCGTCGAGGAGGTCCTGGAGCAGAGGCCCGAGCTCCTCCCGAAGACCCTCGCGCTTCATCGCCAGGGTCAGGTTGGCCCGTAGGTAGCCCGCCATGGTGCCGGTGTCGTAGTAGTCGCCCTCAAACTCGAGCGCGACGACGGGATGAGCCCCCAGGGAGCGCTTGATTGCGTCGGTGAGCTGGATCTCAGTCCCCGCCCCGGGTTCCGCGTGGTCGAGCTCCGCCATGACCGAGGGGGTCAGCACGTAGCGGCCGATGATCGCCAGGTCGGACGGCTCCGTCCCCGGCTCCGGTTTCTCGACCATGTCGGTGACGTTGTGGATCGGGCCCCGGCCCCCGTCCGTGACCACCACGCCGTAGCGGCCGACCTGGCTCAGGGGAAAGCGGCGCACGGCGAGGACCGAGGCCCCCGTTTTCACGTGGGCTTCGATGAGCTGCTTCAGGCACGGGTCGGCCTCTCCGAGGATCACGTCGTCGGCGAGAAGGACCGCGCACGCTTCGCCCTCAACAAGGCGCCGCGCGGTCCATACCGCGTGGCCGAGCCCCAGCGGCTCCTTCTGCTGGATGTAGGTGATGTCGACGAGGTCGCTGAGGCGGTCGACCTCCCCAAGGATTCGCAGGAGGTCCTCCTTGCCACGCTTGCGGAGGTAGAACTCGAGCTCGAGGGAGCGGTCGAAATGATCGACGATCGCACGCTTGCCGCCGCCCGTGACCATGATCACCTGCTCGATACCGCTGGCTATCGCCTCTTCGACTCCGTACTGGATGGTCGGTTTGTCGACGAGCGGAAGCATCTCCTTGGGCTGCGCCTTGGTGACTGGCAAGAACCTGGTTCCAAGACCCGCAGCCGGGAAGATCGCCTTGCGGACCTTTGACGGGGCCATCAACGACAATCTAAGTGTTGGCGACACTCGACGGTATTCGGCCCGGCCTCGAGGCGCGGTTGGAGCGGGTCGTCGAGGGCGCGCTCATAACCCGCCACGTGGGCGGCCGGGGCACCTTCGCGACCCCGGCGATGATCGGCCTGATGGAGTGGGCCAGCCACAAGTCGTTGCAGGGGCTGCTCCCGGAGGGCCAGACCACGGTCGGTTACGAAGTGCACGTCCGCCACCTCGCGCCGGCGGCGCCCGGCAGCACGGTGGTGGTGATCAGCAGGCTGACCGAGGTGAAGGGCAACAAGCTCTACTTCGAAGTCACGTGCCACCAGGGCGAGAAGCTGTTGGGTTCAGGGATCCACAAGCGGGCGATCGTTCCGGCAGACTTCTAGCGCTGTGAGCGACGAACTCGAGCGAATCTCTCCACGGGAGAGCGCGCGCAACCGGGCGCGGGACAAGAAGGCCAGGGGACCAAAGGTGATCGCCGTCAACCCGGGCCTGAAAAAGCTCGCCGAGCACCTCGCGAACAAGCGGCGCAAGCGCCAGGGGAGCTGAGCCGTTGGCGGAAATCGGTTCCGAGATCGCCAGCATCACGCCGGCCTCGGTTGAGCGGGCCGCCCGGGACCTGGCCGCGTACTTGCCCCCGACGCCGCTGCAGTACTCGCGCGCTTTCACTCACAAGGCCGGCTGCCACGTCCACATCAAGGTGGAGTCGATCCAGCCCATCCGCGCCTTCAAGGTCCGGGGCGCGCTCACCAAGATCATGCGGCTGCACCCCGAGAAAGGAGGCGCCAGCGTGATGACGGCCTCGGCCGGCAATCACGGGCAGGGTGTCGCCTACGCGGCTGCGGTGTTCAAGATCCCCGCGACGGTGTACGTCCCGGAAGCGGCCAACCAGTTCAAGGTTGAGGCGATCAAGCGGCTGGGCGCCAAGGTCGTTCCCGCCGGGCGCAACTACAACGACGCCTACCTCGAAGCCATGCGGCACCAGGAGGAGGGCGGCGCCACGTTCATCCACGCTTTTGACGATCCCGACGTCATCGCTGGGCAGGGCTCGATCGCGGTCGAGATCCTGCGTGACCTGGAGGAGTTCGACACGGTGCTGGTGCCGATCGGCGGTGGCGGGTTGATCGGTGGCATCGCGCTCTACATCAAGGAAGCTCGCCCGCGCGTGCGCGTGGTCGGAGTGGAGCCGGTCGGCGCGGACGGGATGCGCCGCTCGCTCTCGGCCGGGCACATCGTGACGCTCGATCGCGTCAACACGATCGCGGACGGGCTGGCCGCCTCCGCGCCCGGCAAGCTCACGCTGGAGCTGGCGCAGCGGTACGTCGACGAGGTGATCCTTGTCGAGGACGCGGAGATGCTGCGGGCGATCCGACTCATGTTTGAGTGGGAGCACCTGCTGGCTGAGCCGGCCGGCGCTGCAGCCATGGCGGCGCTGCTTTATCACTATCGCCCCGCCCCAAACGAGAGGGTGGTCGTGATCCTCTCTGGGGCTAACGTCACCGACGAGGTGATGATCCGGGCGCTGAAGTCGCGCTGACGGCGCCGAGGTCTGCGTGTACGCTGGGGCACGTTACGTTCGCTCAATCCAGGTGGGGGTAGACGAATGAAGGCCTATGTCCTGATCAACGCATCGCCGGGGCGCGCGCTCGAAGTGGCCAAGAAGATGGAGGGGGTTGGCGGCATCACCGCAGCGGACGCGATCACCGGCGAGTACGACGTGATCGCCGTCTGCGAGGCTCCCGACGTCAACTCGATCGGATCGCTGATCGTCGACAAGATCCAGAAGATCGACGGCGTCTTCAAGACGGTCACCTGCCTAGCCGTGAAATAGGCCCATCAGGTAAGTCAACAGGTTGCCGAAAGGCCGGATTCATTCCGGCCGTCACCCAATCGCGCACCCACCAAACGCCTCCCATCAATCTCCAGGAGAGGTGGCGGGTCCGCGGGGGAGGACGCTTTCCTCACCCGCGCTCATCACCTGCCTGGCGGTGACATAGCCCGGGGACGCTATCGACCCGAGGTTACCTCCGGCCTGGGAGCTGGCACCAGGCCCGGGATACCCGCCAGCCATGGCGCCATGTGGGGCATCTCCTGCTCGAAGCTGCCCACCGAAGGTGACCACGTCAACTCGCGGCGGGAGTGCGAGTCGTCGTAGAAGTGAGGCTTGCCGATCACGTCCGTCGAGTAGATCCCAGGCCACACAACCGCCCCCAGCGCGGTCACGGTCTCCGTGGCCAGAGCTTTCAGGTAGGCCAGGTCGTAGGGCAGTGCGCCGATTTGCGCCTCGATGCCGACAGCCCTCGCCGCCGACTCGAGCAGCTCGCGCCAGGACGCATCGAAGCCGCCCACGAGGTAGGAGTGGCCCGGCCGTCCGCGATCGGCCGCGGCCAGGCAGACACGACCTACATCGCCCGCTGAGATGAAGGTCTGCAGGCTGCGCCCGCCGGCGGGCAGCCATAGCCGGCCGCGGACGAGCCCTCTCATGAGCCGAGGCAGAATCCAGTCCTCCCCCGCTCCGAACACCCGAGCCGGGCGAACGACAACGACCTCGAGATCTGACCCCACGCCGAGCAGCCACTGCTCCTCGAACAGCTTCAGTCGCTCGAAGGCGTGGACCGGATGGAGCTTGGTCTTCTCCGTCACGCGTGTGAAGTGATCGGGGCCGAAGACGTCGGCGGTCGAGACGTGAACGATGCGCCGCACCCCTGCTCCGCGGGCCGCGCCCACAACCCGCTTGAGCAAAGACGGCGCAGCCTTGCGGTAGCGCAGCCTGCGGTCAGGGGCGCACGTCTCAGCGCAGATATGCACCACCTCGACGCCGCTGATCGCGTCAGCCAGCGTCTCGTCATCGGCATCCGCGTTCAGGGCGATGACCGGCACCTCGGACGCAAGGGCGTGCGAAACGTGGTCGCCAAGGAATTCGCCGGCGCCGATGACCAGATGCAAAGCTCTCGGATACTAACGTTTGAGTGCTGCGGCCTCAGGCGCGCCGGCGCTTCAGACCAGATGCGATCGCGCTCTGGACGGTCTCCACGACATGGCCTACCTTCCGGCTCAACGACCACCACGTAGGCGGATCGGGGTGGATCGGCGGTCCGATCGAAACGTCAACCCGACTGAACGGCCTGAGCACGTCAGTGCCCCTGACCGAAACCGGGCATATCGGCACGCCGGCCTGCAGGGCGAAGTGGCCGATACCTACCTTCAGGGGTCGGAGCGCACGGCCACGCGAGTAACGGCCCTCGGGGAACATCAGGACGATTCCTTTTCGGGCCAGGACCTGGTAGACGGTCCGCAGCCCCGCCTCGTCGAGCTGGCCCTGGTGCGGCGAGATCGGGAACACTCCGATGAGAGGCATGAGCCATCGCTTCCAGGCCCGATTGAAGACGGTCTCTCGCCTGGCCATCGTGTAGATGACCGGACTCTCTGGGAAGAACGGGATGATGAGTGCCGAGTCGAACCAGGCCTGGTGGTTCGCGGCGATGATGAACGGCGGCGGAGGGATGTTCTCGAGTCCGCTGACCGTGACCCGAAAGATCTTCGGCACGAGCCACCTCACGAACCGGCGGACCAGGCGGTAAGGACGCGGTGGGTTCTGAGGTTCGGGATGGACGAGCGGGTCCAGCGGGGCGTCGACGAGCGCCCGGTACTCGGGACCCGTGTAACTCTTGTGCTGGCCTCGGTCAGGAGGAGAGGAAATGGTCGAGGACGCGGTTGAACTCCTCGGGGCGTTCTGCCTGAGGAGTGTGCCCGGCGCCCTCCATCACGGCCAGCCGCGACCCTGGGATCAGAGCGTGGGCCCGCGCGGCATGGGCCAACGGGAACAGCGGATCGTCGGCGCCCCAGATCAGCTGGACCGGCACCTTGATCCCACCAAGCCTCTTTGACAGGTCGTGATCGGCTTCGAAAAGGGCCTTCGGAGTCACCAACGAGCGGACGGTGGCCAGGTAAGCGTCGGGATAGCCGTCCGCCGCATAGAGCTCTCGCAGATTCGCGAAGTAGTCGTCGTCCATCGTCCGCTTCAGGTTTCCACTCGATCCCGCGTAGCGGGCGGCAACGCGCCGGATCATCGGTGGCGGTGCCCACCGGAGAGCGTCGCTCGCGAATTTCATGAACGCCTCGCCGACGCGGGGCAGGGTCATCAGCCCGTAGGAAAGGTGAAGGTTCGGGCGTCCGAGGCCGAGGGCGTTCACCAGGACCAGTTTGCTCACGCGATTCGGATGCTTCAGCGCCAGTTCGAGCGCGATGCGCCCACCGAGCGACGCCCCGACGACGGCCGCGGAGCGCAGGCCGCGACCCTCCATGTAACTCTCGACGAACCGGGTGAAGTAGGGCACGCCATACCGTGCGCGTGGCTTCTCGGTCCTCCCGAAACCGGGCAGGTCGGGGGCATACACACGGTGGCGGGCGGCGGCGAACTCGAGGTTGAATCGCCACTCCATGTAGCCGGACGAGCCAAGCCCGTGAATGAACAGCACAGGAGTTCCCCGCCCCCCGTGCATGTGGTGCACGCGCAGCGATCCCACGCGGAGGGTGCCCGAGTGGAGCACCTTCGGGGGGCGATTCATGACGGAGGCGATCACTGTTTCGGAAGCATACTTGCGGGCCGCCCGAGCCCCGTCACCTCCTGGCCGGACGTGAAGGTCGCAACCCTTGTGCGCTTGATCACCGTGATCGCGCCCGGGCCCGCGGCGAGCCACCTGGCTCCGTCCCACACGGCCGCGCTGCGTTCGTCTACACCGAGGAGACAGAGACCCGGAGCCGCCGCCTGGGCTGACTCCACCCAGCGGTGTCCGAACGTGTCGTAATGGGGCAGGACGGCCGTCGCCGGCAGCAGGCCGAGCGCATCCATGGGCCGCCGGTTGAAATGAACCGGCCAGCTCGCTCGAACCAG
>JBGPOC010000076.1:0-8560 GCA_041487825.1 Candidatus Dormibacteraceae bacterium
GGATCCCAGAAGTGGCCGTGGGTTTCGACGAGACCCGGCAAGAGTACCCGCCCCCGGGCGTCGACGGCATGCACGTCGTGGAACGGCTCCGTACTGATCGCGACGATCCGCCCGGCTGCGATCCCGACCGAGCCGTTGACGACCCCACCTGGGGTGACGACCAAGGCGTCGTTGATGGCGCGATCAAGCTTCATCGCGATCCGCTGGCTTTCGGGCTGGTCGCCGCGTTCACCCTGGAGTAGTCGTCCGGAGACCAGATGGGCACCTGGCGGATGAGCGGGCTGTTGACGGACTTGTGGCGGACAAGATCGGGGTTCTGACCTCGCCAGACCGCGTCGTAGAAGGCCATCCATTGCAGAGGCACGACGGCGAGGCTCGCCGCAAGGTCGTCGAAACCATCGCTGTTCACCCCGATCGACATGTCCACGTGGAGAGCAAACGAAGGGTCGTTCGAGACGCCGATGACCCGCGAACCGATCTTTCGGATGGCATCGGCTACCTCGACGGCCCGGTCGTAGAAAGGACCGCGCAAGGCGATCACGACTGCCACCGAATCTGGCTCAAGACTGAAGATCTCGCAGTGCGCGAATTGTTCGGTCTCCTGTGCGACGGCTGGCAGGCTGCTCGTCTCATACAGCTTCGCGGAGGCGTACAAGGCGGCGGCGTGGCCCTCGCCGCCGCCCAGGAAGTAGACGGTGTTCGCGGACCGGAGCAACTCTCCGGCCGCGCGCCCGGCGCGCCTGGCGTCGTCGAGGGAAGCCTCGATCCCGTCAGCAAGCGCGCCCACAGACCGGCGTACGACCTCGAGCTGGCTGCGATCCGCGGCGCCCTCCTGGACCGCCATATGCGCTGCCAACAGGACCAGCGCGAGATAGGCCGCCTGATAGCTTCCGGTTCGGCAGTTGGACCGCTCCGCATCGCGAGGCGAGACATTGGGTAGCACGTGATCGGCGAGCCGGGCGATCGATCCCCCGCGGTCCACGGTGATGGCCAGGAGGCAGGCATCCCGGCTCTTTGCGGCGATCGCGGCTTCGAGGGTGCGCCGTGTTTCGCCGGAGTACGAGAGGGCGCACACGAGGGTCCGCGGCCCTGACGTCCGAAAGAGACTGCGCGAGTATTCGAGCGCGTGGAGAGGGAACGTCAATTTGCCAGAGAATCGGACGAACGACAACGCCGCCCCCATCGCCGAGAAGAGCGAGTCGCCACAGCCGGTCATCACGATGTCGTCGACTCCCCGACGAACGATGTCACCCGCGATCGACTCGGTCAGCGGGTCCACAACCTCCAGCACGCGCCGGACGACATGCGGTTGGCGCTGGATCTCGCTCGGCACGAGGTAATCGTCGAGTCGAACGTCGTTGATCATCGGCTCCACCCGGTAGCGATCATTCGAGGGAATCGGGGTGTGACGGAATTGTCCGCACGACTTGCTCGAGGCGGCGCGCTGCAAGATCTCTTGAGAAGTGCCTGGCGACCCGGGCCCCGAGCGACTCGAGAACGAATGAGGAGCTGACAGTGCCATACGCTGCGGCGGTCACTACCTCCCCGGACAGGATCATCCCCGCGAGGAACCCGCCGCAGTAAGCGTCGCCAGCCCCGGTCTCGTCCTCGATCGCGAGGCCCCGCACAGTGCCGACATGCCAGCCAAGCCGGCGGTGAACATCGAACACGTAGGATCCGAGCGCGCCCCACTTGCACACGATGAACGACGGTCCCAGGTCCCGCAGATAAGGCCAGAACGCACGTGGGTTCGGCTCGTCCGACTCGAAGATGAGTTGGAGATGCTCCAGGCTCGGAACGAAGAAATCGACCTCGCGGAGCAACGGTCCGACGAGATCGCGGTCACCGCGCAGGAAGTGCCGCTCGACGTCCAAGGAGATCGCCGGGCCATTCGGCCTGATCGCTCGCGCCAGGTCGAGCTGCAGACCCAACGGCATCGGGGCCAGATGGACGTATCGCGCGCCCATCATGTGGGCTGGGATATCTGCCGGGACGGGCGTCAACTCATGAAGCCGGTGAGCGCTGCGGAAGGCATACGACCGCGAGCCATCGCGATGGTAGGTCGTAGTGTCCCGGATGCTCTCGCCGACGAGGAAGGACACGCCGCTCCAATCGGTGAGCGTCCCGCTGGCTGTCGCCTGGGCCGAGAAGGTCCTATCGTAGTCGTCGCCGAACCGGGTCACCACCCCGATTCGAACAGGCCAGATCGATGCGCCGACCGTGGCGTACAAGACGGCGCCACCCGGAGTGTTCAGCGACTCATATCCATCCTCGCGGTGGATGTCATCGATCGTCGCCTGGCCGATGAGGACGAGGTCCGGCGTCTGCGATGGGGTCTGCAGGCCCTGCGAAACGGTCGAGGTGGGCCCAGGTCCGGCCTGCTCGTCGGTCATGTTTGCCCCGCGGCGCCCAAGGCGCTCCGCTTTGCGCGTGGGCGCCACGGGACCGCAACCAGAAGCAGAACCTGGATGGTCAGAACGTACGGAACCATGACGACGAACTGTACGGGCAGGCCGAGCGTCTGCATCCGGTTGGCAACGGCATCAGCGAAGCCAAAGATGAGCGCCGCGACCGCGACCCAGCGGGCCTTCGCAGCGCCGAACATGACCGCGGCGAATGCGATGATGCCGCGCCCTGCCGTCATGTTGAACGAGAACAGGCTGAGCAGCCCGAGCGCTAGCTGGGCACCGGCGAGCCCGCAGATCGCCCCGCACAAGGCGAACGCAACGTATTGGATCCGGCGCACATTCACCCCCGATGAGATTGCCGCGTCGGGCTGCTCGCCGACCGCACGGAGGCGCAGGCCCAAGGACGTCCTCGCGATCGTCGTCCCGACGATCGGCACGAGCAGGAGCGACACCCAGACAAGAATGCCCTGATTCGCGAAGAGGTCGCCCACGATAGGGACCCCGGCCACGGCGGCCAGATGGACGTCCGGGATGCCGGATGGAGCCCGCAGGAATGCTGCGCCACCCGTGATGACCTGGAGGAGGAACGATGTCAAAGCACTGGCAAGCAGGTTGACGGCGATGCCAACGATGATGACATCGGCGCCTAATTCCAGCACTACGAATGCCATCACGAGGGCCATGAGGGCGACGGCCGCGACCGCGGCCGAGACCCCGACCAGTGGCGAGCCCGTCGCGTACGTGGCAACGACGGACACGAACGCGCCCACGAGCATGTACCCCTCAAGCGCAATGTTGAAGATGCCTGCCCGCTGCGTGAAGATCCCGCCGAAGGCCGCCAGCATGATCGGCGAGGCCGTGCGGAGACCGGGGCCGAGGGCCGCGATGAGGATGTCCACCTGCCTACGACTCCGTTTGCTGGGCGCGAGCGCGCCGTATGCGGGCGAGGATTGCGGCCGGCCAGCCGAACCTTCGCGCCGACACGAAGACGATGATGGTCGCGGTCAGCGCACCCACGATGTATCGGGAGATCGTGGTAGTCAGCTCCATCGTGATTGCACCGCCCTGGAGCGCCGCGATGAACGCGGCAGCCGGAGGAATCCCGAGTGGCCCGTTCCCGACCAGCAGGGCCACAAGGACGCCGTTGAACCCGAGGTTCGAGGCGAACGGCGAGACGAAGGCATGGAACACGCCGCCTACCTGCGACGCTCCGGCGAGCCCGGCGAGCGCGCCGCTGATGAGCATCACGGCGACTTGGCGCCGCCTCGGGTCGATGCCGCTGGAGCTCGCGAAACCGGGGGCGGTCCCGACCATCCGGACTTCGTACCCGATGACGAATCGACGGAAGGCATACCACACGATGACGCAGCACACGATCGCGATTGGCAGCGCGATCGTCAGGTTGTAGGGCGGCCAGATGCGTGGCAGATACGCACTCTCGTGGATCGTAGCCGTCTTGATCGCAGACCCGGACTGGCCAGCCGCGCGAAACGGATAGAGCACGAAGTAGTCCGTTAGGGCGGACGCGATGAAGTTCATCATCAGCGTCGTCACGATCTCGTTGGCCCTGAGGCTGACGCGCCAGATCGCCGGCAAGAACGCCCAAAACGCCCCACCGACGGCCCCAGCGAGGAGCATCAACGGGATATGGAGGATCGGCGGCAGGTCAAAGCTGAATCCGACCACGGCGCTCACGAACGCGCCGATCAGGAGCTGGCCCTCGACACCTGCATTGAACATAGAACCGCGGAAGGCAACGGCGAAGGCCAGCGCCGACAGCATGAGCGGTGTGGCGAGTGACAATGTCCCAGCGATCGCGCTCTGCGACCCGACGGCGCCTTGGACCAGCGCTCGCCCCGCCTCGATCGGATCCTTGCCGGTTGCGAGCACGATGAGGCCTGATACCACGAAGCCGAGGACGATCGCGACCACGGGTCTGGCCGCTGCCCGCAACGAGCGCGCCACGGCACCCGGAACGGCAGCGCGTCGGGGGATCGACTGGTCAGCCATGCGTGACCGACTGCATAGCCGGTGGGTGCAGCGGACCGGCGACCCGTCGGCCGCCCATCATCAGGAGGCCCAGGCGCTCTTCATCGATCTCGCTTCCTGTGACCTCCGCGACGACCTCGCCGCCGAACAACACGTAGACGCGATCTGCAAGGTCGACGATTTCCGAGAGCTCTGACGAGATGAGCAGGATCGCCGTGCCCTTCGCCCGCATCGTCGCCAGGTGTCGACGGATGAATTCGGTCGCCCCCACGTCGACGCCCTGGGTCGGCTGCGCCGCCACGACGAGGCGAGCCCCGTCCGCGAGTTCGCGAGCAACGACGACCTTCTGGATGTTGCCTCCCGACAGCGTTCCGACCCGAGCGTCCGGCCCCGACGCGACGATCGCGAAACGCTCGATCAGGTCACTCGCATAGCGCCGTGCCGCGGAGAGGTCGAGGAGCCAGCGTCGGGCGAATGGTGGACGGTAGTGGCGGCCGGCGATGACGTTCTCCGTGATCGTGGCAGTGACGTTGACGCCGCGTTCAAGCCGGTCCTCCGCGACGCTGCGCATCCCGAGCTCGCGCCGACGGCGGGGTGTGGCGCGAGTGACGTCATGGCCTAGCAGCACGACGCGCCCGGCACTCGGCCGTCGGAGACCCGACACTGCCTCAGCGAGTTCGCGCTGACCGTTGCCCTCAACCGCCGCGATCGCGACGATCTCGCCGGCCCGGACCGACAGGTCCACCGACCGAACCCGCGGGATCCCGTGATCGTCCTCGGCCGATAGCCCCTCGATCTGGAGGACCGTTTCAGCTGCCGGTGTGTCCGACGCAGGGGCCGGGGCGGCCCGCTCGAGCCGAAGGGAGACGGTGCGACCGACCATCGCCCGGGCAAGGGTCGCCTCGTCGGTCTGC
This sequence comes from Candidatus Dormibacteraceae bacterium, assembly GCA_041487825.1. Taxonomy (GTDB): domain Bacteria; phylum Chloroflexota; class Dormibacteria; order Dormibacterales; family Dormibacteraceae; genus Palsa-872. The sequence continues at coordinate 5,312 of JBGPOC010000076.1, forward strand.
GCCGTCTCCGCTTCGTAGACCAGTTCGCCTGCCCGGAGGACGGACACCTGTGATGTGACGTCCATTACCTCAAGGAGCTTGTGGGTGATGATGACGATCGTTCGGCCATCGGCTGCGAACTTGCGGAGATGCTCGAACAGCGCTCGGGCCTCCTGGGGAGTCAGAACGGCGGTCGGCTCGTCGAGGATCACGATTCGTGCACCGTGGTAGAGCGCCTTGAGGATCTCGAGGCGCTGCCGATTCGCAACCGACAGGTCACGGACGCGCTCGTCAGGGTCGAGCATGAGCCCGGTCTCGTCGGCAAGCGCACGGAGCCGTTGAGCCGTCAGCCGAATGGCCAGCACCGGTCGCGGAACAGCCAGAAGAAGATTCTCCGTGGCCGTCATCGAGTCCACGAGGAGCGAGTGCTGGTGGACCATGCCGATGCCAAGGCCAAGGGCCACGCGAGGGCTCGTCAGGGCGACCGGCGCGTCGTCGACCAGTACCCGGCCCTGGTCGGGCTGATAGAAGCCGTAGGCGATCCGCATGAGCGTGGTCTTGCCTGCGCCGTTCTCGCCAACGATTCCATGAATCGTGCCCGGGCGAACCGACAACGTGACGTCTCGGTTCGCTCGGATGGATCCGAACGACTTAGAGATGTGCTCCAAGCGGAGCGCGTATTGACTCATCGCAGATGCGGCTGGAGAGGTAGAACGGGAGAGGGCTCGGACTACCTCTCCCCTGGCCGCACCTCTACCTAAGAGCAGTTGGTGAAGTCCTTGAGCTTCTTGTCGCCGTCAACCTTGATCGTCCCAGCAGCGATGGCGGCCTCGGCCTCCTTGACCTTGGTGGCTACGTCGAGCGGCACGAGCGCCGAGAACCCGGTCGCTCCAACGAGCCCGCTCGCGAGCCCGTACTGCTGGAAGCCTGCTTTGAAGGTCCCGGTCGCGTTCTGCTGAAGCGGCAGGACGACGGCTTGGTCGAAGCGTGGACCAGTAGCGAACAAGCCTGACTTCGGCGCGAGTGGGCGGACGTCGACGTCGGCGCTGACGAGCAGGATACCCTTGGCCTCGGTAGCCTCGTAGATGCCGAGCTGCGTGCCGGCCGTCGCGGCATGAAGGACGTCGACGCCGTCGCTGATCATGGACAACGCGAGCTCCTTGCCCTTCGCCGGGTCCTCAAATGATTTGGCGTACGTCCAGCACACCTTTACGGCTGGGTTCGACGCATGCGCGCCCTCGTAGTACCCCACGAGGTAGCGATTGATGACGTCGACATCGTCGCCGCCGATGAAGCCGATCTTGTTCGTCTTGGTCATCAGCCCGGCGGCGATGCCGGCAAGATACGAGGACTCGTTCTCAAGGAAGAACAGCTCCTGGACATTGGGGAAGGTCTGCCCCAGCTGCGCATCGATGATCACGAAGTTGATCTTCGGGTACTGCGGCGCGAGGGCCTTGATGGTGTCGATCATCGGAGGGAACGTGGCGATGATGATCGAGACGCCGGATTCTGCGACCTGGCGCACGGTCTGTTCGTATGTCGCCGGGTCGGTCAGTTCCACGACTTGCTTCTTCTTGTAGCCGAGCCCCGATGTCCCATTCAGGAACCCTTCTACCAGCGCGTCGATAACGCCTCGGTCGCCGCGCTTCTGTGTGAGCAGCAGGGCAGCTCCGGTGAGCTTCGTCTGGTCGATCGCCGTACTTGAGGCGGACGGTGCCGTGGACGACGGGATGGTCGCGGCCGCGCTCGGAGAGACCGCGCTCGGAGAGGCCCCGCTGGAACACGCTGCCAAGATGATCGTTACCATCACTGAGATGGCAAGCAGCTTCGGTAGCTTCACGTAGCCTCCTCTGTACGAATGGGTCCCGCTGGAGCGAGGCTCATGGAATTGCGAGACCCTGCATCGCGAGAACAGCATAGGGCGGCTGTCAATAGATTGACGCCGGTCTGCGTGTGTCCAATATACTGACCTTCACGTACGAGGAGGATGGCCGTGAGCCGCAGTTCGAAGGCCGTAACAGAAGGGACCGCTCAAACGCGCCAGGAGCAAGAGGAACGGCGGGTCCTGGCCGGTCGGCTGCACATGCTCCGGGTTCGCAGGCAGCTTAGCCTCGCAACGGTCGCGCTCGGGACGGGACTCTCCCGCTCATTCCTGGCTCTTCTGGAAGCGGGCAAATCGGATGTTTCGATTTCGAGGCTGCTCCGGATCGCGGAGTTCTACGGAGTGTGGCTCTCCGATCTTGTCGGAACGGCAGGGCCGTCCGTAGAAGTAGTCCGGGCCGACGAAGCCCGAATCGTACCGACGGACGATCCCGGACAGGTGCAGCTTCTATCTCTGCAGTCCGTGCGAACGGTCTTGCCCTTCCGCATCGAGCTGCCGGCCGGCTCAAGTATCGAAGGTGGCCTGTCGCATTCCGGTGAAGAGTTCGTTCACTGTGTGGCGGGCACAGTCGATTTGGAGGTTGTGAACGCGGTCCACCGGCTTGAGGTCGGCGACACAGCCTCGTTTCCGGGGCGGCTACCGCATACTTATCGGAATGCCGGGGAGATCGTTGCGATCCTGGTCGGCGCAACGGCACGATATGGGTGACTTGGCCACCCAGTGGGTTTCGTACGGGCCTGAGCCGCCCGAGTTCGATTGAGGTCGGGACCGCGACGCTGGGAACCGGTCGGGAATGGCTCAGGGCAGACCGAACCAGATGCCAGCTCGTCACGATCCACCCATCGTGTGGGTCCTGGCGCCCGTCCAGCCGCCGCCAGCCGGAGCAGCCGTCGCCTCCGCGGCCCGCCGCCACAGGTACGTCAGGACGCTGGCTCTCGTTCTGCTGCGCAGGTTCCCACCCTAGCGGGAGGTCCGGGAGCGCCGCCGGCCTGGCTGCCCACTGCCGCGCTCGAGGCTGCTACGGCCGACCGGCTACTTCGTACCGATCGCCCGACGCGACACGGCTTCGCTACCGACCATCGAGGAGCTGATCGCCAGCGACGGCGGGCAGAAACTCGGGAAGGTCGCAGAGGCGCCGGAGATCTGTCGTGAGCCGGAATAGAGGGGTACCATCCCTCCCAGCCTCGGCGCCTTCACGCCGGGCATAGGGAGGGAATTCCGATGAAGGGCAGCCCGTACCACTCGACTTCGCCAGAAGACATGCAGCGGCAGCGATACGTTCACCACGATCATGACGACTGCCCTGACGGTAAGCGCATCAAGCAGGAGAACCGGCGCTCGGGAACCGGTGGTTACCCACGCTGTGACGAGTGCATCAAGCTCGGCTA
>JBGPOC010000077.1:0-8544 GCA_041487825.1 Candidatus Dormibacteraceae bacterium
TCGCGGATCTCCGCGCTCATACCGGCGACGTCGCGCGGAACCTCGCGTTGCGCATACTGGGCGGCGTCCGTTTCCAGCGAGATCACTTCTACCGCCATGTTCTGGTCACCTCCAGGCTCAGGTCGAGCGCCGGCGCCGAGTGCGTCAGTGCCCCGACGGAGATCCGATCCACCCCCGCCTGCGCGGCCGCAACCGCTCCCTCCAACGTCATGCCGCCCGACGCTTCCAACTTCGCGCGGCCGGCCGTGATCTCGACCGCTCGCCGCATCAATTCGACGGACATGTTGTCGAGCAGCAGCATCTCCGCGCCTGAATCCAGCGCCTCGGCGAGCTGCGCGAGCGTCTCGACCTCCACCTCGACCGGCATCGCCGTCTTGCGCGCCCGCCTCACCGCTTCGGTGACGCTGCCTGCGGCGGCCACGTGGTTGTCCTTGATGAGGATGGCGTCCCACAGACCATCGCGGTGGTTGTGACCCCCGCCAGCTCGCACGGCTGCGCGCTCGAGAAACCGGAGCCCCGGCGTCGTCTTGCGCGTGTCGAGCAGTGTCACGTTCGGAAACGGCGCCAGCGCATCGGCGTAGCGGCGCGTGAGGGTGGCGATCCCGGACATGCGCTGGAGGAAGTTGAGCGCGGTGCGCTCGCCGGTGAGGATCGCGCGCAGAGGCCCGGTTACCCTCGCCACCTGATCGCCGGCGCCGAAGCGTGTGCCGTCGGGAACCAGGGCGACGTAGTCGCAGCGGGGCCGGATCATGTCGAAGACGCGTGACGCCGCGTCGCCGCCGCTGAGGACGCCCGCTGTTCGCGCGACCACGACCGCTTCGGCCATAAGGTCCCCGTCGACGACCGCCGCCGTGGTGACATCCACCTCCCTCTCGCCGAGATCTTCGGCGAGGGCGGCGGCGACGACCTGTTGCAGGTCAGGCTTCGATGAAACCATCGGGCTCCTCGCGCAGGCCGAATGCCCGCTGGGTGAAACGGAATAGGTATGCCTTCTTGCCGCGGACACTCCGCTCCTTGCCGGTCGGCTCGATCACGCCACGGTCGACGACACGTCGCCAGAAGTTGCCCCGGTTGATCGAGAGTCCAAGCACCGCCTCGTAGACGTGCTGCAGCTCGGAGATGGTGAACTCCGAGGGCAACAGCTGGAAGCCGACCGATGAGTAGCCGACCTTGCTGCGCAGCCGGCGAACGGCGTAGTCGACGACCTCACGGTGGTCAAACGCCATCTCCACCGGCAGGCGCCTCACGGGGTGCCAGTCCTGCTCGGCGCCGTCCTTCTCGCCGGCGCAGGCCTCGGCCAGCGCGGCGGGGACGATGGCGATGTAGGCGACGCAGAGGACGTCACCGCGCGGGTCGCGGCCCGGCACCACGACGCGGCCGGCCGCGTCGACCTGCTGGGGCCGGTGAAACGTCTTCAGCTGCTCGATCCAACCGCCGTCAACGGCGGTGATACCGGCCTGGAGGGCGCGAGCCTGCGAGTCGAGCGAGGTGCCCGGGCACCGAAGCTCACCGGGCAGCGCCCAGAAACCCGGGTAAGGCGGCTCGGCGCGCCGGCGCAGCAGCACGCTGAGCTCTCTACCCGCCAGCGTGAACACGGCCAGGTCGACCGAGACCGGGCAGCTGGAGTCTACGAGCTCGCCTCCGGCCATCTGCTCCACCATCCCATGCCCAATCTTATCTCAAACCGAAGCGACATTGGGAAGCGGAGTTTCAGGAGCGGCGGGAGAGGGCGGTGGCCAAAGCGACGAGGGCGGCGGTGTCGGCGCGGAGGTTGCGCGGTCCCAGGCTGGCCTTCACAGGGACGAGCGCCTTCTCACGCTCGGACCAGCCCCCTTCCGGGCCGACCAGCAGGGTGAGGTTTTGCGGCTCGGTCATCTCGGCGAGTCGCACCGGCGCAGCGCGGTCGAGCAACACCGGGCTCTCGCTGAGGGCGAGGACCTCCTCGATGGTGGAGGGGCCGGCGACTTCGGGAATGACCAGCCTCCCGGCGAGCATGGCCGCCTCCCGGCAGATGGTGCGCCACCTCTCGGGCTTGGATCCGCGAGCCACGCTTCGATCCGCCTGGACGATGTGGAGGCCGTAGGCGCCGGCCTCGGTGCAGCGGGACAGAACGAGCTCGAGGGCCGGAGCCGGAAGGTGTGCGACGGCGACCACGATCCGCGCCACGGGTTCGGGGCTGTGGGGACGCTCCGCCACGATCGCGCCCTCCACGCGGTCCGGCGAGACAAGATCCAGGCGCAGCGTGAGCATCAGCCCGGCGGGGTCGACGACCTCGATCTCCTCCCCCACCCGGGCTCGCAGCGAGCGAGCGAGATGGCGGGCGTCGTCGCCGAGGATGACCGCCCGCCCGCCTGCTCGCTCAACGAAGAATGTTGGCAATCCTCCGGCAGACCGCCGGCCTACATCGCGTTGAACGTTTCGTAGACGGCGATCTCGCCGCCGCCCCTCAAGATCGGGCAGCCCTTCGCGAGCTTGGTCGCTTTGTCAAGAGAGGGGGCCTCGATGATGCTGTACCCGGTCGCACGCTTGCCGATCGGTCCCTTCGCCACGCTGCCGTCGGCCCTGATCTTGTTGACCGCCCCCGACATCGGGTTGCCGCCATCCACCATGGCCGGACCCAGCTTGCCGAACCACTTCTCCCACTGCTTCATCACCCGTGCCTGGGCGGCGACGCCTTCGGGCATTCCCCCTCCGTAGTAGACGAGCACGTACTTCACGCTTCACCCTCCTCTCTTGCTGGACGACGTTGCGCTCAGGCTAGCGCTTGAGCGCGAGTCTGTGAACACGGCCTGGGCCCGCGGCGAGTCGTGAGCGAAGGTCGTCGATGAGAGCGAGTGCGGCAGCGAGCCGCTCGCGAGTGGCCGCATCGTTGAGCCAGCGACTCGCGCCCGACGGGTGTGGCAGCGGGACGATGACCGGTTGGTCGCCGAAACGTTTGCCGACGCGATCCTCCAGAGGGCCTGGACCGAGGAAGCGGTTGATCGCCATCTGCCCGACCGGGATCAGGACCTTGGGCTGGAGGATGTGCAGTTCGGCGTCGAGCCAATGGGCGCAGTTCGCGACGGCAGCAGGGGGCGGCCGGAGATCGCCGTTGCCGCGTGCGTTCCGTCCGGGAAAGCACCGCATGAGGGCGGCGATGTAGGTCCGCTTGCGGAACTCGTCCGGAGTCTCGAAGCCCGCGCGGAGCATCCAGCGGTCGAGCTCCTTACCCGCGCGACCGGAGAAAGGGCGTCGCGAAATTCTTTCGGTCGGACCCGGGGCCTGGCCGACCAACAGGAAGGGCGCACCCCACTCGCCCTGGAAGGTGGGATTGGCCTCCGGGATGATGCCGTCGTCGACGCACGCGTGACAGGCGCGGCAGGCGGACTGATGGGCGCGCAGCGTGTCACGGCTCATCGGATTCACGAAATTAACAGGCGAGGTTGGCTTGGGTGCGGGCGCTGTCTACCCTGGATCGCAGGTGCGCAGGTTGAGGGGGAGGGCAACCGCGCGGCGGGAGGGGGAGGGCCCGCGCCAGGTGCGGCCGGACGGCCGCCGACGACCGGGTTTGGTAGCGGGTGCCGGTAACATGCGTTGGCGATGACCGTCCCCTCCTCCGAGCAGGTCCTCGCCGTGCTCGCCCACATCCAGGATCCCGACCTCGGACGCGACGTCGTGAGCCTCGGAATGATCAAGGAGCTCGAGGTCAGCCCGCGGGGCAAGGTCAGCTTCACGTTCGAGCTGACGACGCCGGCGTGCCCGGTCCGCGACCGCTTCAAGTCACAGGCGCAAGACCTCGTCGGCGATATTCCCGGCGTCAGCGCAGTCGAGGTCCGGATGACGGCCAACGTCCGGCCCGCCTTCATGCGGCCCAAGCCATCGGAGATCCTGCCGGGCGTTAAGCAGACCATCGCGGTCGCCTCGGGCAAGGGCGGTGTCGGCAAGTCGACCGTGGCCGTGAACCTCGCTGCCGCCCTCCGCAAGGCGGGCGCCACGGTCGGCCTCCTGGACGCCGACATCTACGGACCTTCCATCCCGGCCATGATCGGCTCCAGGTCGGTGCCGGAGCAGGTCAACGGCCTCCTGCAGCCGATCGACGCGCACGGCCTCAAGGTGATGTCCTTCGGCCTGATCCACCCGATTGAACAGCCGACCATCTACCGCGGACCGATGGTGGGTAAGGCGATCGAAGCGATGATGGTCCAGGTTGATTGGGGCCGGCTCGACTACCTGGTGATCGACCTCCCTCCGGGCACCGGTGACGCGTCGCTGACGCTGGCGCAGGCGATTCCACTGACCGGTGTGGCGATCGTGTGCACCCCCCAGGATGTCGCGACCGACATCGCCGTCAAGGCCCTGCAGATGTTCAGGAAGCTGAACGTCACCCCGCTCGGCCTGATCGAGAACATGAGCTGGTATGTCTGCTCAAACTGCGGCCACCGCCACGAGATCTTCAGCCATGGTGGCGCCGAGGCGGCCGCCAAGCGCCTGGGCGTTCCGTTCCTCGGTGCGATCCCACTCGAGGAGGGCATCCGTGAGGACGCCGACTCTGGCACGCCAGTCGTGATCTCGAGACCCGATTCCGCCGGCGCGCAGGCATTCGTGAACATCGCGTCGCAGGTCGCCGCACGCACCTCCATCCAGTCGTTCCGGCAGCTGCCGGTAATCAACGTGCGGTAAGGGCCGGCAAAGCCCCTGCAAGACCTCGACCCGTTTCCACTCAACGTCGACGTCGATCGCGAGCGCCAGGTGATGGAGATCTCGTGGGAGGACCGCCACCACAGCGTCTACTCGGGCGAGCAGCTCCGGTGGGCATGCCCCTGCGCCGAGTGCCGTGGCGAGGCGGGAGCGCCGGGCCGCCTCTCTCGGGTCAACAAGCTCTCGCCTGAAGAGCTGCGGATCCAGGACGTGAGCCTGATCGGCCAGTACGCGCTGCAGATCGCTTTCCAGAGCGGCCATGCGACGGGCCTGTACACCTTTTCGCTGCTGCGCGGGCTCTGCTCGTGCGATGAGTGCGCAAGAACCAGACCGCGCAAAACGATCTCGTGAAACGGTCCGGCGTGACATAATTCGGCCTCGGCCCGTTGTCCTGTTGACGTCATTGCAAGAAATGGAGCACTCGTCCATACCGGCCGCTGCACCCGGGCGCCGACGAACCATCAGGTTCCCGCGCCGGGGCTGGATCGCGCTTGGGGCTGCCCTCGCCGTTCTCTTCGGCGTGGCCGGCGGCTTCATCGCGTATGCCAACACCCTGCCGACCGCCGTCACCCTGAACGTGAGAGACGGCCAGAAGGACGTCCCCACTGACGTAAGGCTCGTCTTCAGGTTCACACGCCCGGTGGCGCTCAGCGCCCTGGAGTCCGCGCTTTCGGTGAGCCCGGTCACGGATGGGACGTTGACCGCGGTGGTAGGTCAGACCGAATTCGAGTGGTCCGCGACCGACGCGCTGGCCGACCTCACCACGTACACGGTGACCGTCGGCGCGATCACCGACCTCGGCAGTCATCCGGTGAAAGCGGAGCAGTGGATGTTCACGACGACAATCGTGCCCCGGATCGTGTCGATCACTGCGCCTACTGGAACGGCGCTCACGGACGGCGTGGAGATCGACCCGGCGTCAGCGTTGAAGATCAACTTCAACGACGCCATGGACCCACGAACAGTCAGCGTCACGCTCGGCGCCACTATCACCGACCTCAAATGGGCCGCGGATGACCGCAGCGCGACCGTCTCCACGGCAGGGATCCCCTCAGGGCCGCTCGTAATCCAGCTTGCCCCGGGAGCTGTCGATCAAACCGGGCATTCGATGCCGGCAGGTCTCACCCTGAACACGGGCATCTACTACCACGATCGGGAGCGCACCACAGCGCTCAAGTTCCCAGCGCTGATACAGATCCCCAACGACTATTTCGCGCGCGACCAGAACGGCCTGCAGGCGGCCGGCATCGTCTTCGAATACGTGGCCGAGGGGGGCATCACCCGCGTCACGGCCATCTACCAGAACGCCCCCGGCGTGATCGGACCGATGCGTTCGAGCCGGTTCATCTCACTGAGGATCGCCCGCCACTACAGGGGTCTTCTGTTCCAGTCCGGCGAATCGCAAGCAACCCGCAACCAGGCGGCCGGCGTCCCGCAGTTCTTCGACACCCTCGGTTACACGTATCGCACCGGAGCGCGGATCGCGCCCGACAACCTCATGATCAGCGGGGCCTCGGTCCGGCGTGCGGAGTCGCTGTACGGTATTGCTGCCTTCACGGTCACCAAAGCCCGTCCCACCCTTGTTGGAGGGACGGCGGCGACGAAGGTGAGCGTCGCCCAGCATTACTCCACCTATGCGTACGACGCGGCCTTCGGGACCTATCAGAAGACCGAGGAAAGGCACTTCTACCGCGATGCCAGCACCCGTCAGCCGCTGCGCATCGAGATGCTCATCACATTGCACACCCAGGTGCTGCTGCTCAACGTCGGTGACGGGCATGGTTCTTATATCCACGACTACAACCTCGACTCGGGTGGACGGATCGACGTCTACTACAAGGGCCGGAAGTACGCGGGCAGCTGGAGCTCGAGCGGCGTGCACAACCCGCTTATCTTCAAGCTCGCCGGCGGACAGCCTCTCACGCTGCCACCCGGCCTGGTCTGGATCGACGTCACGTCCTAGCTGAATCGCGCCCGTGCGCAATCCGCCTAGACGCGGGCGGCGTGCTTCAGCGAGGTCACGTACATCGACGCTGCCACCGCGGCGGTGGTGCCGTCGCCGACGGCGGTCGCGATCTGCTTCGTGAGCTGGGCACGCACGTCGCCGACCGCCCATATCCCCTCCACGGAGGTCTGCATGTCGCGCCCGGTGAGGATGTAGCCGGCCTCGTCGTGGTCAACGTGCATCTTGAACAGGGCTGAGTTCGGCACAAAGCCCACGAAGATGAACACCCCGCCAACGGGGAGCTCCACGTCCTTACCGCCCTGCTCGTAGCGGATTGCATGCACCTTCTCGTTGCCTTCGATCTCCTTGACCGCTGCATCGAAGATGAAGTCGATCTTCGGGTTGGCTCGCGCGCGGCTCACCAGGATGGGCTGCGCACGAAGCTCGTTGCGGCGGTGGAAGATGTGGACCCTCGAGGCATAGCGCGTGAGGAAGTCGCCCTCCTCGACGGCGGCGTCGCCTCCCCCCACGACCGCCAGCTCCTGCCCCTTGAAGAAGGCCCCGTCGCAGACGGCGCAGTAGCTGACGCCACGGCCCCAGTACTCCTTCTCGCCCGGCACCCCCAGGTAACGGGGGAGGCCGCCCGCGGCCATGATCAGCGCCGGCGCCCGCAGCTCGTCCCCGGACTCCAGGCGCACCACCTTGGTGTTCGCGCGCTGGCGCGGCGACCAGGATGGGCTTGACTGATCGCCTTCGAGGTCGATCTCCTTGACCGGCTCGAAATCGCGGATCTCGAGGCCGAACTTGCGCGCGTGATCGCCCATCTTGGTCGCAAGCTCAGAGCCCAGGATCGTCTCGAAGCCGGGGTAATCCTCGACCAGCTCCGTGTTCAGGAGCTGCCCGCCCAGCGGGCCCCGGTCGACCAGCACGGCCTTCAGGTTCATCCGGGCCGTGTACAGCCCGGCCGCCAGGCCGGCGGGGCCGCCCCCCACGATGATGACGTCGTAGTCGCTCACTGCACTAATTGAAATGGCGCAAGGAGCGCTCGGTATTCCTAACCGTTCTTGAACTGGGCGCCGTAGCCCCCGCGCGGGCTGTGGCAGGTGATGTTGTCGAAGGGACACCCGATGGAGCAGGCGCCGCATTCGATGCAGTTGCCAAAGCTGACCAGGGTCTTCCGCTGCTCCTCGTTCCACTCATACACCCCGGCCGGGCAGAAGTGTGTGCAGTACTTGCCGGTGCATTTCGCTCCGCAGACCTGCTGATCGACGATCTCGATGTGCGGCTTGCCCGTGTCCTCCACGTACTTGACGGTGAAGAGCTTGTCGGTGAGCTTTTCCATCAGGCGCCGAACCGTTCCCAGACCCGGCACATCAACCGGATCGTGTTGAGGTAATCGGCAGCGCGAATATTCTCGTTGGGAGCGTGAACCCGGTTGTCAGGACGGCCGACCCCGACCGGCAGGACCGTCGGGATGCCGAGCTCGGAGACGACTGGATGCATCGGGCCGGTGGCCTGCATGAACGGCCACAGTATCGGCTCGCCGTGCAGGTCCCTGACGCACTCGATGACGCTTTTCGCGACCTCGGAATCGGGGTCAGACCGGGCCGGCTTCTCGGCGTCGCTCCAGACGATCTCGACCTTTTCGAAGCCGTGCGAATCGAGGTGCTTGCGCAGGCGATCCAGCACGTGAGCGGGGTCCTGGTTGGGAATGAGGCGGAAATCGAGCTTCGCCGTCGCCTCGGCCGGGAGGACGGTCTTCGAACCGGGGCCCTGGTAGCCGGTCGTCACGCCGGCGATGTTGCAGGTAGGAGTGAACAGCAATTGTTCGATCACGCGCTCCGGTTTCGGATCGCGCACCAGCCTGTCGAACCCGACAAGCTTCTTTCGCTGCTCCACCTCGGGGTCGATCTTCGCCATCA
>JBGPOC010000078.1:0-8508 GCA_041487825.1 Candidatus Dormibacteraceae bacterium
AATGCCACCAACCCAGACGTCCTCGTCTCCAACTCCGGTGACAAGGGCAAGACCTGGAACGTCGTGCGCGTCGCCGCCGGCAGCGGCACCGAGACCACCGTCGGCGACCTGCTCGACACGGAGTACGTCGCGGCCTGGGGCAACGGCAACGCCATCGTCACCTATGGCGACTTCCGCCTGGGCCAGAAGGGCGGCTTCATCTCCGCGCGGATCTACAGCTCGGTCACGCACAACGGCGGCAACACGTGGTCGGCGCCGGTGGTGATCTCGGGAAGCCTCGATGAGGCCTTCGTCTCCACCCCGGTGGTGGCCGCGGACGGCCGGATCTTCGTCTCGTTCCTCAACACGACCGACCTGACGACCGGCCGTGACGACTTCGAGGTGGTCGAGGTTTCACCTTCGACCGGCGCGCGCCTGGCGGGCCCGACGAAGGTCGCGACCGTGATCGATGGCGCCACCGACTACCCGATCGCGTTCGGCCGGCAGACGTACCAGGACAGCCTCTTCCGCACCTGGGCCGCCGGCGACATCGCGGCTGACCCGACCAACGCGGCCCACCTGTCCGTGGTGTGGTCCGACATGCGAAACAGTGCAACGCCAGCTCCCACCAACCCGTACGCGGCCACGACCAACTCGGACGTGATCGTGAGCCAGTCGTTCGATCGCGGAGCGACATGGTCGGCTGCAACGGCGCTCGCTCTTTCCGGCGACCAGTTCATGCCGTGGGGCGTATACGACAGCAACGGCATTCTTCGAATCGGCACGTTCGACCGCTCGGTCGACCCCGCCAACCACAAGTACGGCTACTCGATCTCAACGGAGACCGGGTCGGGGACGCTGACGTTCGGCACCGCCATCATCTCGACGGCCACGTCCGACCCGACGACAGGCGATCGATGGTTCGCCCGGAACGTCAATGCGGCATTCCCGTTCGGGACCGCATTTCTCGGCGACTACAGCAACATTGCCGCAACCGCCGACGGTCACGTGGTCGCCCTCTGGACCGACATGCGGGTCGACTCGACCTTTGCCGGCCGCACCGGGCACGGCGAGGACGCGTTCTTCGCCAGGGCAGCCTAGGCAACTTTCCAGCAAGACCGATGAGGCGGCGGGCGACAGCCCGCCGCCTTACCTTTAGTTGGTGGACGTGCTGGTCTGCGACGTCGGCCCGCGCGATGGACTGCAGAACGAGGAGCGGGTGCTGGATCCCCGCGTGCGCTCGGAGCTGTGCGACCGCCTGGCTGCCGCCGGCCTGAAGCGCATCGAGGCCGCGAGCTTCGTGAACCCGAAGCTGGTCCCGCAGATGGCGGGGGCCGAGGACGTCATGGCGGCGCTGCACCGGCGATCTGGCGTCAGCTACGCGGGCCTGGTGCTCAACGAGAAGGGTTACGAGCGTGCGCTCGCTGCGCGAGTCGACGAGATCCATTACGCATTCGCGGCCACCGACGAGTTCGGGCGCCGCAACCAGAATGCGGGAATCGAGGAGGGCCTGCAGACGGCCCTCGCCCTGGTGGCGCGCGCTCGGAAGGACACGATCCCGATCACGGTGACCATCAGCGTGGCTTTCGGCTGCCCGTTCGAAGGCCCGGTCCCGGCCAGGCGCGTGCTCGGCATCGTCGAGCGCCTCATGGCCGCGCCGGCCGACGAGATCTGCCTCGCGGACACCATCGGGGTCGGCGTCCCGACGCAGGTGAAGGAGCTGGTCGGCGGTGCGCGTCGTCTTGGAGCGACCGTTGGCGCTCACTTTCACAACACGCGAAACACCGGTTATGCCAACGCGGTGGCCGCGCTCAACGAGGGCGCGGTCACTCTGGACGCCTCGGTCGGGGGCGCCGGCGGATGCCCGTTCGCCCCGAAGGCGACCGGCAACATCGCCACCGAGGACCTCGCCTACCTGCTCCGGGGCCTTGGCGTGGACACCGGCATCGACCTCGATTCGCTCATCGACTGCTCGCGTTGGCTGGGCGAGCAGCTGGGCAAGGAGCTTCCGGGCATGGTCGCGCGCGCGGGCGACTACCCGGCGAATCGCTAGCCACCGGTCCCCGCAACCTTCAACATGGACGACATGCCAAAGAAGAAAACGAAGAAAGCGAGCCCGCACCGCGTCGCCGTCGTCCAGCACCCGCCGGTGGCACTCCACCGGCAGAAGACCCTCGAGCGCGGGGTGGAGCTGCTGGAGGAGGCCGCCGCCGGCGGCGCTCGGCTCGTTTCCTTCCCGGAAGCCTGGGTGCCCGGCTACCCGGAGTGGGTGTGGCGCCTGCGTCCCGGCGACGATTACACCCTGAGCGGCGACATCCACCGTCGGCTCCTCGAGAACGCCGTGGACCTCAAGGCGGGCGACCTGAAACCGATCCAGGCCGCGGCCAGGCGGCTCAAGCTCACGGTGTCGATCGGGGTCCACGAACGGGACGGCGAGTTCAGCCGGGGCACCCTGTACAACTCGGTCGTCCTCATCGGGCCCGACGGAGAGGTGGTCAACCGCCACCGAAAGCTCATGCCGACCAACCCAGAGCGGATGGTATGGGGCCCAGGCGACGCGACCGGGCTGCGGGTGAGCGATACGCCCTCAGGGCGCGTCGGCGCGCTGATCTGCTGGGAGAACTACATGCCCCTGGCCCGGTTCGCCATCTTTGCCCAGGGTTGCGAGATATACATCGCGCCGACCTGGGACGAGGGCGAGGCCTGGCTCGCGACCATGCGCCACATTGCGCTCGAGGGCCGCTGCTGGGTGCTGGGCAACGGGAGCAGCATGCGGGGCAAGGACATCCCCCGCGACTTCCCGGACCGGAAGCGGCTGTTCCCCGATCTCGAAGCCTGGTTCAACCCGGGCGATTCGGTGATCGTCGATCCCAGCGGCACGATCGTTGCCGGGCCGCTCCACGAGAAGCATGGAATCCTCTACGCCGATTGCGACCCGGCCCGGGCTGCGGCCTCGAAGCGGACGCTCGACGTCGCCGGGCACTACGGCCGCCCGGACATCTTCCGTCTGGAGGTCAATCGCGAATCGCGGGCGCCGGTCGATTTCGCTTCGCCGGTTCCGCGCTAGCGGTCAGGGAACGGGGCTCGCGTACAGGGCTCCGAACTTCTGGCGCACGTAGGCGATCCATGGGCCGGGGGTGAGAGGCTGACCGGTTACTCGCTCCACGAGCTCGTTCGGCGTGAACTTCCGCCCGTGACGGTAGACGTTGGTCCGGAGCCAGGTGAGCAGCACTCCGAACTCGCCCTTCTCGATGTGCCGATCCAGGTCGGGCACATCGCTGCGGATCTTCTCCATCAGCTGTGCCCCGATCAGGTTGCCCAGGGTGTAGGCGGGAAAGATCGCGAACGAAACACTCGCCCAGTGGATGTCCTGGAGCACGCCCTCCCGGTCGTTTGGCACCTCGATCCCCAGGTATGACTTGACTTTCGCATTCCACGCCTCGGGCAGGTCACTGACCTTGAGCGACCCCTCGAGGAGCTCGTTCTCGAGCTCGAAGCGTAGGAGGATGTGGAGGTTGTAGGTGACCTCGTCAGCCTCGACCCTGATCAACGACGGATACGACCTGTTGACCGCCCTGAAGAAACCGTCCTCGTCGACGCCGGCGAGAGGCCCTGGAAACGCATCACGCAAGCTGGGATAGAAGTGGCGCCAGAAGGGGGCCCCGCGCCCGACCAAGTTCTCCCACAGCCGGGACTGGGACTCATGCACCCCCGGCGAGGCCCCGCTCCACAGCGGCGTGCGGTCGAGGTTCTGTCCGATCCCCTGGTTGTACATTCCGTGCCCGGCCTCGTGGATCGAGCCGAAGAGGCACTCGTTGAAGAAGTCGCGCGACACGCGCGTCGTGATGCGTACGTCCCCCGGCCCGAAGGAGATCGAGAACGGGTGAGCTGAGAGGTCCTGCCGCCCACGTTCGAGGTCATAACCCAACCTGGTCACGACCTCGAGGGCGTACTTGAGCTGGGTGTCGGGGTCGAAGCCTCGATACAGGACGCTGTCGTCCACCGATTCGGCGTTCCGCGCCACGTCGCCGACCAACGGGACGATCGCTTTCTTGAGCTCCGCGAAGATGCCCTCGAGCTGTTCGGTGGTCAGCCCAGGTTCGGTGCGATCGAGCAGGGCGTCGTAGGGGCGCTCCTCGTAGCCGAGGGCGTCCGCGACCCGCCGGTTCAGCTCGATATTCTTCTCGAGGTAGGGGGCGAACAGCTTGAAGTCCGCCTCCCGGCGGGCCTTCTGCCAGACCGGAACTGCGGTCGGCTCCGCGCGCGCCACCTCAGCCACCAGGTCCTCGGGCAGCTTGCGCGCGTGCTCGTAGTCACGGCGCGCGACCCGAACCAGGCTGCGGTCGTCAGAGTCGAACGGCAGCCCGCTCACGTCGACCTCGAGCTCCCCAAGCAGCTCGCCGACCTCGGCTGATGTGAAACGGACGTGGGCCAGGCGCCTCAAAGTGGTGAGCTGGTCGGCTCGGTTGGCGACGCCGCCGGGTGGCATGTATGTCTCCTGGTCCCAGGCCAGCACCAACGCGGCGCGGCTGAGGTCGGACACCTCACCGAGGATCTCCTTCAGTCGCAGCAGCCGGTCGCTCATGCCACCTCCCCCAACCTGCGTATTCTCTCCGGAATGGCATCACCGCCCCGCTAGCTCAGTGGATAGAGCATCTGCCTTCTAAGCAGAGGGTCCGGGGTTCGAATCCCTGGCGGGGCACCAACGCCTAACCTGGCGACCGTAGGTCGCGCCAGATGATCGTCTCGTTGGTGCGTTGGCTCATGAAGTCGGGACAGCGACCATCGCCGTGCCCCGCCAGCCCGCCATCCGGATGGCAGATGATCTTCCCCGAGGCGTCGTAGAGGTCGCTGAATATGTCGCAGCACCGCGGTGGAACGTAGTAGACGACCTGGCCGTGGTACACGTAGCTGGCGACGTACAGGGGTGGATTGGCCGGGGGTTGAGCCTCAAGCTCGTGAATGAGCGCGGCCACAGCCGGCGGTATCGGGCTTTGCGACGGCGTCCCGCCTGACGGCGGGCCGGCGCCACACGCCGCAAGCGCCATGACCAGTGGGAAAACCAAGACCGCGACGGTTATCCTGCGGCCATCGCCGGGAGCTCGGAAGAACCCCCCCTCAACCCGCGAGATCGCGCACCTCGAAGCGAGTGGCGGTCACGGTGGATGGGCGGATCGTCTCGCTCGTCACCATCAGGTCGGGCAGCCAACCTGTATCGGGCAGGTTGTTCGCGGTGTCGCTGATGTCGGCGATCTTCTGAGTGCCCGCAAAGAGGATCAACCTGATCGTGTGGAGGTCCGCAAGCCTCGCACAGATTCCCTGGACCACGAGTGGCGTGCTGCCCACAGTCGCGGAGGATGACCCCGCCCTCATCACGATGGGCTTGGTCGTTATGCCACCGTCGTATCGGTCGATCTCCCAATCGCCGCCCGTGGTGATCCCGAACACATATCGGAGCTCTGCAGCATCCGTCCCGCGCCAGCAGCTGACCCCGTAGCCCGCGCCCGTAGGCGCGTCGCTCGATTGTGTCGCGGCCACCGAGATGGCGACCTGTTCCACGGGCACCTCGTACGGTGAGGTTGCGAAGTGATTCAGGGTGCCCTTGGCAACCACGACATATCCGCTCGCGGTGTAGGTGAACGTCGTCCCTGACGGCAGCGTGTCGGTGGTCCAGCCGGACGCCGGGTCCTTGAAGTCGTCCGTGAAAACGACCTTGCCCCGGTTCAGGCTCACCTCAGTCGATGCCTTCACCGCTCCGGACGCTACGGTTGGCTTCAGCGCGCCCTTCGCGACGACGAGCAATCCAACCGCCAGGCCCACCACCGCCACGATGGTTACGACGGCGACGATCGCGATGAAGAGCCCCGTGCGCGACGAGGATCTCGGCGGCACCGGGTAGCCGGGGTATGGAGGGGGCATCCCCACCATCGGTGGAGCAAACGGAGAGGTTGGAAGAGGCGGCGGAGCCGGAGGCGGAGGCGGGGGAGGAGTCAGGGGCGGCGGAGGCGGCGGGATGTCCACGGCCTGATGTTAATTTGCGATGCCCACTTTGGGCGCCCATCTCAACGCGGCTCGCCGAAACAGCCGAAACGGATATCGCTAAGCTGAGATTGAAATGAAGCGCCTGCAGCGGTGGATTCTGCCCATCATCCTGGGCCTGGCTGGGCTCGCCCTACTGGTTCAGTACCTCACCTCAAGCGCCCAGCCCGGCCAGTGGAGCTACTCGGAGCTCGTGACCAACGCGCAGGCCGGCAAGGTCTCCCAGATCACCATCTCGGGCACCACAGGTCTGGCGACCGACACCTCCGGCCACAAGTACAACGTCTCGCTGCCGACCGACCAGACGGTGACGCTGGCCGACAACCTCAGGGCGGACGGAGTCAAGGTGGCGTTCGCGTCCGGCACCGACCTCGGAACGGTGCTGATCACCTTCCTGCCCAACCTGCTGATCCTGCTCCTGGTCGGCGGCCTCATCTACTGGTCGTACCGCTCGATCCAACGCGGCCAGGGCCAGGCGATGTCCTTCGGCCGCTCCAAGCCCCGCCTGATGTCGCCTGAGCGGTCGATCGTGACCTTCGCCGACGTCGCGGGCGTCGAAGAGGCTCAGGAGGAGCTCAAAGAGATCGTCGAGTTCCTGAAGACCCCGGAGAAGTTCCGCGCCCTCGGCGCCCGCATACCGAGGGGAGTGCTGATGGTCGGGCCGCCCGGCAGTGGCAAGACCCTGCTCGCGCGCGCGGTCGCGGGCGAGGCGGGCGTCCCGTTCTTCAGCATCTCGGGCTCGGAGTTCGTCGAGATGTTCGTCGGTGTCGGCGCATCCCGGGTGCGGGACCTTTTCGACCAGGCCAAGAAGTCGAGCCCGTGCATCGTCTTCGTTGACGAGATCGACGCGGTCGGACGTCAGAGGGGCGCCGGGCTGGGCGGTGGAAACGACGAACGCGAGCAGACCCTCAATCAGCTGCTCGTCGAGATGGATGGTTTCGACACCGACACGCACGTCATCGTCATTGCGGCCACCAACCGGCCAGACGTGCTCGACCCGGCGCTGCTTCGCCCGGGACGCTTCGACCGCCATGTGGTGCTGGACCGTCCCGACGTCCGGGGTCGCCGCGCCATCCTGGACGTGCACATCCGCGACAAGCCGCTGGGCCCCGACGTCAACCTCGACGTTCTCGCCCGCCAGACCCCGGGTTTCTGCGGCGCCGACCTGGCGAACCTGGTCAACGAAGGCGCGATCCTCGCCGCGAGGGCGGGCCATAAAGGCATCGCCATGGCCGACCTCGAGGAGGCGATCTATCGCGTCATCGCCGGCCCGGAGCGCAAGAGCGTGCGGATCTCAGACGAGGAGAAGCGGGTGGTGGCGTTCCACGAGGCCGGCCACGCTCTCGTGATTCACGAGCAGCCGAACACGGACAAAGTGCACCGCATCTCGATCATGTCGCGTGGCTCGGCGCTGGGTTGGACGCTGAGCCTGCCCGGCGACGACCAGCACCTCGCGAACGAGGTGGCGCTGCACGAGCAGCTGGCCGGGATGATGGGCGGCCGGGTCGCGGAGGAGATCGTGTTCGGCCACGTCACGTCGGGGGCGGAGAACGACATCAAGAAGGCGACCCAGCTCGCGAGGCGGATGGTCACGCAGTGGGGGATGAGCAAGAGGATCGGGCCTGTCAGCATGGGCGAGAACAACGAGCTCGTCTTCCTCGGCCGCGATCTCGGCGAGCGCCGCAACTACTCAGAGCAGATGGCGGCACTGATCGACGACGAGGTGCGGCGATTCGTAGAGGAAGCGCGCGAGGTCGCGCGCAACATCCTCACCGAGAGGCGGGCCATCCTCGTCCAGCTCGCCGACCGCTTGATCGCCGAGGAGACCGTCGAAGGCGACGAGCTGGACCGGATGCTGCCGCCGGCGCCTCCCAAGATCGCGATCGCCGCGACCCCTTAGCCGGGCTACGCGGTCCTGGTCTTCCTCGGACTCTTGGTGCTCTTGGCAGGAGCCACCGCCTGCGATCTGCGCTCGGGCGCGGTGGCGGGCGGGGTCGCGGTCTGGGCTGCGCCTGCTGTTCGCCCCCGCCACTTCGTGACCCAGGTCGCGCCCAGCGCTCCGATGCGCGCCTTGGAGAGGTTGCTCTTCATCACCCATGCCACGTCCTTGTCGGGCGATCGGAGCCACTTCTCCAGCAGCGGACGGCCCGCCTCCGGCTGTGCGGCGGCGGCGACGCTCCAGGCATAGCCCAGGGCCTGCCGCAGGATCCGGAAGCCCTCCGTCTTGCGCGCGCTGGTCGCGGCAAGAGATTTGGTCATCCGGTCCAGGATGCCCAGCACGCGAATCACATGCTCCGGCTCCTTGAGCAGGCTCGGCTCGCACAATCCTGCCGCCGCTGCTCGTTGCTCGTAGGGACCTTCCTTGGACCATTTCTCCATTTCGGCCAGAAGGCGCGGCATGCTGTGCCGGCCGAGGTGTTGAAGTGCGATCGCGACCCCCTCCCGCACCCGCCAGCGAGGGTCCGACGCCAGCTCCCGCAACCACGACAT
>JBGPOC010000079.1:0-8463 GCA_041487825.1 Candidatus Dormibacteraceae bacterium
ATGAGCCGACCACCGGTCTGCACTACGTCGACGTCGAGCGCTTGCTCGTGGTGCTGCACCGGCTCGTCGACCACGGAAACACCGTCGTCGTCATCGAGCACAACCTCGACGTCCTCAAGACGGCCGACTGGCTCATCGACCTCGGGCCCGAGGGCGGCGAGAAGGGCGGCTACGTGATCGCCAAGGGGACCCCCGAGCAGCTGGCGCGCATGCCGGAGTCCGCCACCGGGCACTACCTGGGCCGCATCCTCGATCGAGCGGGCAGGAGAAGCCGGCCCACCAGGGTCGCGGCGCGGACCCGGGCCAAGGTCGCCGTAGGCTGAACCGGGAGGGCGCTCCGGGCTACACCGCGCTCCTGGGTGTGCGCGGGTTTCCGCGCCTCTACGCAGGCCTTCTATTTGGGCGCGTGGGCGGTTCGATGGTGTCGGTCGCCCTTATTCTTTTCGTGCTCGGTCGATATCACTCGCCGCAGCTGGCCGGTGCGACGGCTTTCTTCGGAATCCTCCCGGGCCTCCTGGTGTCGCCACTCGCCGGCGCGCTGCTGGATCGCCGCGGCCGGGCGAGGCTGGTGGTCCTCGACTACCTGATCGCGGCGTTCTCGGTGGGATTGATCGCGGGTCTGTCGGCATTGCATTCGCTTCCGCCACCGTTGCTGCTCGCGATCGTCGGCCTGGCCTCGTTGACCAACCCGCTGAGCAACGCCGGGGCACGCTCGCTGTTCCCGATCCTTGTCCCTCGAGAGCTGTGGGAGCGGGCCAACGCGCTCGACAGCAGCGGACACGTCTTCGCCACGCTCGTCGGAGCCCCGCTCGCCGGTGTCTTTGTGGGCTTGGCCGGAGGTGAGTGGGCACTGGCGGCTGCGGCCGTGATCTTCACGGTCGCAGCGGTGGTCATGGTGCGTCTGCCAGATCCCGAGACCGCCGGCCTTTCCCATGGCCCGGTGCTCCGCAACGCCTGGCTGGGATTGCGGTACGTGGTTCACAACCCGACCCTGCGGGGGCTCGCCCTGACCCTCAGCACTTCTGGCTTGAGCTTCGGGATCCTCGAGATCGCAATTCCAGTACTGGTTCTCGGTCGACTCCACCAGGGTCCCGCCACAGTTGGGTTTGTATGGGGTGGTTTGGGGGCGGCCGGCCTCGTGTCTGCGCTGCTGGCGGGCAGGTTCGCACCTCGACGCCGAGAACGCCAGATGATGCTCTGGGCGACCCTCGCCAGCACGGTGGCGATAGCCGCGCTTCCATTCGCCGCCACCTTGCCTGTGGTGGCGATCGTCGCGCTTGTGGTGGGCGCGGTGAACGGCCCCTTCGATATCGGGCTCTTCACATTGAGGCAGCGGCGCACCGATCCAGCATGGTTTGGCAGGGCCTTTGCGGTGTCGATGTCCCTCAACTACATCGGGACCCCGATCGGATCTGCAATCGCCGGGCCGCTGATCGGGTGGTCGCTGAACGCGTCGTTGTGGGCGGCCGTGGCGATATCCCTTGCCTCCGCCGTCTTGCTTCTCCTGTACATCCCCGACCACGATGACGCGCGCGTCCATGCCACCTAGGCCGGCGAGGCGCGCTCCTAGCCTGCGAGCAGGCCGATGATTGTGACGATTCCGCCCAGCACGCAGAGGACGACGCCGACGATGCCCCCGATCAAGCGGCCGCGGCGGATTGCGCGGATCCCGTAGAAGAGGCCGATCAGCGGCAGGAAGAAGAAGATCCGATTGAATATGAATGGCACGACGACCGACACCAGCCCCAGGCCGATCGCCCACATCGCATCGCCGCTGAACTGGGACATGAGAGACATGCCCGTGCCGGCGGCAACCATCGGAGCGTAGGGCGGAGGGACGCCCGGGGTCCCTGGCGGTGGGTACATCGACGGGGGTGGCTGGAACGACGCCGGGGGTGAAGGAGGCGGCTGGAATGGCGGTGGAGGGGGAAGCGATCCGGGTGGTATGTCGGCCATGGTGAGGGAATCCTATCGCGGGGGATCGCGTTTATGACGCCTTCTTTTGAATTGGTTGGCATCGGGCCCGACCTGGTGATGATCCCGGGCACGTTTGCCGACCGCCGGACCTGGTCGCGGGTGGTCGGCCGGCTTTCCTCCCGGTTCCGCTGCCTTCTGCTCGATCCCCGCGGAATGCGCGATACGCCCGACCCGGGCTTACGCTTCTCGGCCGACGACCTGGCCGCCGATGTCCTGAACGCGATGGACGAGGCAGGGGTCGCTCGTGCCCACCTGGTCGGACATTCGCTCGGCGCCTGCGTCGCGATCATCATCTCGGCGCGTCATCCCGACCGCGCTCGACGGCTCGTCGCATGCTCCCCAGCCGTAGCGCCTGACGCATACCAGGGCGCGATCCTCGACCTCTGGGACGCGCTTGCGGAGTCCAGGTTGCCATCGCACGCGGTCCACCTCGGTCTCTTGATCAACGCTTTCGGCCGGGGCGCCTTCGAGAACGGGACAGTGCGCGCGATCGTCGATGAGATGGACCGCCACCCGCTCGACCGCGCCACCATCCGTCGTTACGTCGAATGCGACCGCGGGCTGGATCTCGGCCCTGTGATGAAGAACGTCGACGCGGCCACTCTGGTCATTGTCGGGTCGGAGGACGCCCTGACCGGAGTCGACCAGGCTCGCCTCGTGGCCGCGTCCGTGCCGGGGGCGAGGATGGTGGTGATCGACGGCGCCGGCCACAGCGTGCACCTCGAAGCGCCGATGGCGTTCGCGCGCCTGGTCGCTGGATTTCTGAAAGGCGACCAGTAGGGCCCAGGCTGTCCGCGAAGCGCCTAAGGTTTTGGGATGGTCCGGCTGATCACTGGGGGCACGGGTTTCGTGGGCCGCCACCTCCTGCGCGAGCTGGCCAAGCGTGACGGTTCCACCTATGTGCTTGTGAGGCCCGGTTCCCGCGAGCGGCTGGAAGCCTTCATCGATTCGCTTGGCGCCGGCGACCGGTTGCGGCCGGTGGGGGGCGACATCACGGCGCCCGGGCTGGGGATTGCGGCTGCGGACCAAGCGAAGCTGAAGGGTGCAGACATCTATCACCTGGCCGCGGTCTACGACCTCGAAGCCCCAGAGGAGGAAAACGAGCGCGCCAACGTCGGTGGCACACGCAACGTCGTCGCACTCGCGGAGAAGATCGGCGCCCGCCTCCACCACGTGAGCTCGATCGCCGTCGCGGGGAGCAAGTGGAAGGGAAAGTTCACGGAGTCGATGTTCGCCGAGGGCCAATCCCTCGACCATCCGTACTACCGCACCAAGTACGAGGCGGAGCGCATCGTCCGCGAGTCAGGCCTGCGGTACCGCATTTATCGCCCAGGCCTGGTCATCGGGTCGTCCGAGACCGGCGAGGCCGACCGGATAGACGGCCCGTACTACGCGTTCAAGCTGATCCAGCGCCTGCGCAGTGCCATCCCGCCCTGGGTGCCGCTGATCGGGATCGAAGGTGGCGAGATCAACGTCGTCCCGGTCGACTACGTGGCCAGGGCGCTCGATGCGATCGGGCACATCGACGGTCTCGACAGCCAGACCTTTCATCTCACCGACCCGGCTGCGCAGAGCCTCGGCGATGTGACGAACGAGTTCTGCCGAGCCGCCCACGCCCCTCAGTTCACACTGCGCCTCGACAGTCGCGCCGGCGCGATGCTGCCGAAGGAGATGACCGCGATGCTCCGCCATTGGGAGGTCGCGCAGACTTTGAAGAGCCGGCTGCTGGAGGGTGTTCGAATCCCCGAGCCCGCCCTGCAGTACGTATCGAACCGCGCGAAATTCACGTGCGATAACGCGAAGGCGGCGCTCGCCGGAACCGGGGTGGCGTGCCCGCCGCTGCATACATATTCATGGAAGGTCTGGGACTACTGGGAGCGACGGCTCGACCCGGAGGCGCTCACCGAACTCAACCTCCGCGCCGTGCTGCAGGACCGGGTCGTGCTCGTGACCGGCGCCTCCAGCGGCATCGGGCGTGCCACCGCCGAGCTGGCCGGTCGGCACGGAGCCATCGTGCTGCTCGTTTCGCGCACCCGCGAGAAGCTCGAGGAGCTGAAGGGCGAGATCGAAGCGGGTGGTGGCCGCGCGCACGTGTACCCGACCGATCTCTCCGATCTCGACGAGTGCGACCGGATGATCCAGAAGGTTCTCGCCGAGCACGGCTCGGTGGACATTCTGATCAACAACGCCGGACGCTCGATCCGCCGCTCAATCGAAGCGTCCTACGACCGCTTCCACGACTTTCAGCGCACGATGCAGCTCAATTACTTCGGTGCCGTGAAGCTGATCCTCGCCGTCCTGCCCGGCATGCGGCAGCGCAAGCGCGGACACATCATCAACATCTCGAGCATCGGCACGCAGGCGTATCCACCGCGCTTCGGCGCGTACGTGGCGTCCAAGTCGGCCCTTGCGGCGCTCAGCCGGTGCATCGGACCCGAGGTTTCAGACGATGGAGTCGCGGTGACCAACATTCACATGCCGCTGGTGCGGACGCCGATGATCGCACCCACCGGCATGTACAAGAACTTTCCGACCAGCTCGCCCGAGGAGGCCGCCGAGATGGTGGCGTCGGCGATCCTGACCCGTCCTCCGGAGGTATCCACCCGCTTGGGCAAGCTGGGCGAGACCGTGAACACTGTCGCGCCCGGAATCCTCCAGTTCGTCATGACGGGCGCCTACCACGTGTTCCCCGACTCGGCCGGCAAGGGCGCGCGTGACTCCAAGCCCGCGGAAGAGGAGATCTCGGTGGAGGCGGCGGCGATGGCATACCTGATGCGAGGGATCCACTTCTAGCCGCTCCGCGGGCGGGTCGGGTGGCCCTCCGGGGCGGCTACCCGCTCGACACCACCACGTGGAAGAGAAACGCCAGGAATGCGGCGACGAGGCTGAAGAAGAAGATCACCACCAGGGCGATGACGGCCAGGTGGATGTAGGAGATGAGCAGGCCGATGATCGCCAGCACGGCGCCGGACTCTCCCGTTTTCTTGATCTGGTTCAGCGACATGTGGCCGGTGACGAGCGAGATGATGATCAGCGTGATGCCCCCGACCCCGATCACGTGACCGAACGGCGCCACGAGGGAGGTGATCAGGCTCACGATCGCCAGCGAGTTGGTTCGCCGCCCGCCGATGTTGATCGACGTCGACGGTGGAGCGCCTCCGACGGGCACGGCGGTGATGGGAGTGGTCTGCTGGCCGACGACCTGCGTCGCAGGCGCCTGCTGGGCCGGCGGAGGAAGCTCGCTCGGCGGTGTGCTCACGGGCGCCAGTCTAACCTTGACTGAGTGGCGATTTCCCAAGAGGAGGAGGTCAAGCGGCGCCTTCGCGCGGTGCCGGACACGCCGGGCGTCTACCTGTTCCGGGACCAGCGGACCCAGGTCATCTACGTCGGCAAGGCGCTGCGCCTGCGCGACCGGCTGCGCTCATATTTCACGCCGGGTTACGGCGAGACAGCGCGTGTCTCGGAGCTCGTCCGCAAGATCTACGACTTCGAGTTCGTCACGACCGCCAACGAGGTCGAGGCCCTCGTCCTCGAGTGCAACCTCATCAAGAACTACCGGCCGCGATTCAACATCCGGCTCAAAGACGACAAGAACTACCTCTACTTGAAGCTTCCGATCACAGAGGACTATCCGCGCGTTCACTACTCGAGGCGCGTGCAGAACGACGGCGCCCTCTACTTCGGTCCATACACGTCGGCGCAATCCCTGCGTGGCACGGTGAAGTCAATTCGCCAGCTGCTGCCCTTCAGGACGTGCTCCGACGAGATCTTCAAGCAGGGGAAGGTCTGCCTGGACTTTCACATCAAGCGCTGTCCGGGCCCGTGCGAGCGGCGCATCAGCCCCGAGGACTACAAGGCCCGTATCAACGAGGTCGCGCTCTTCATGGAGGGCCGCTCGGACCTGCTGGTCCGCGAGCTGCATGACCGCATGGAAGACTCGGCGACCAGGCTCGACTTCGAGAACGCGGCGCGGTATCGAGACCAGCTCCAATCGATCGAGCGCATCGCCGACCGGCAGAAGGTCCTGACGCACAGTCGGGACGACCAGGACCTCGTCGCCTACGCGCGCCACGGTCGCGAGGTGTTCGTGGAGGTCGCGTACGTCAGGCAGGGCAAGATGGTCGGCCACGACGGGCATGCCCTCGACGGCGCTGGCGAGGCGACAGAAGGCGACCTGCTGCGAGGCTTCCTTCTCCAGTACTACGCGAGCGCGACGCATGTGCCGCGTACCGTGATCCTGCCTGGACCCGTCGACGAGCCGGACCTGCTCGCCGGGTGGCTTGGGCAGAGGCGCGGTGGCCCGGTCACGATCGAGGTCCCGCAGCGGGGTCGCAAGCGCGCGCTCGTATCGCAGCTGGCGGAGACCGCCGCGCAGGAGCTGGAGCAGCTGCGCATCCAGGCCGATTACGACCGCAGCCGGACCGAGCCGATGCTCGCCGCCCTGGCGGAGGCACTCGAGCTGGAGAGCCCGCCCAAGCGCATCGAGTGCTACGACATCTCGAACCTCCAGGGCGATTCGGCGGTCGGGGCGATGGTGGTGTTCGAGGACGGCCGGCCACGCAACGACCACTACCGCCATTTCAAGATCAAGTTCGTCCCGGGCCCCAACGACTTTGCAATGCTTCAGGAGGTGCTGCGGCGCAGGCTGGAGAGGTTGGAGTCGGCGCAGCGCCGGGAGGACGCCGACGCGGTGGGGGATCACTCGTTCACGAGCCGGCCGGACCTGATCCTCATCGACGGAGGTCGGGGCCAGCTCAGCGCGGCGCTCGAGGTGCTGGAGGCGGCCGGCTATGCCGATATCCCGACCTTCGCCCTGGCCAAGGAACGGGAGGAGCTCTTTGCGCCGGGACGCGCCGACCCGATCGTGCAGGAGCGCAACTCGCCGGGGATGTTCCTGGTGCAGCGCATCCGCGACGAGGCTCATCGCTTCGCGATCACGCATCACCGCAAGGTCCGCTCGCGCAAGGCGCTGACATCACCCCTGGACTCGGTCGAGGGCATCGGGCCCGCGCGCAAGCGCGTCCTGCTGCGACACTTCGGTTCGGTGCAGGCGATCCGCGAGGCGCCGGTCGAGGACATCGTGAAGCTGGGCGTGCCGGAGCGCCTCGCCAAGCGACTCAAGGAAACTCTATGACGTTAGAGTCCCGGCCGGAAGCCCGCCCGTGACTCTTGTCATCGTCGGCGGCGCCACCGACCCGGAGCTCGACGAGGCGGTCGGCGTTTTCCTCGACTCCGGCTTTCAGCTCGCGCGCTGGCTGTCGGCGTGGGATGCCGCCGACGCGGTACTGCCGCTACGCGGAGACGCGGTGTCGCTGCTCAAAGACGCCGATGCACAGGACATCCACTACGTGCTGGTGCATGTGGGACCGGGAGATGGAAGGGCCGGCGGCAGCCACGATCGCGCGCACCATCGCGTCGACGTCGCGCAGCTGAGGGAGCTGGCGCAGCAGCTGCGCTCGCGCGAGCGCCTGCTGATCACATGCCTTGCCTTCGGCTACAAGAACGGCATCCCCGACGGAGCGTCATGGGTGGTCGACGTCAGGCTGTTGGAAAACCCGTACTGGGTGGACGAGCTGCGTCCACTGGACGGGCGCGACACACGCGTGCGCGAGTACGTGATCAAGCAGCCGGCGGCGGCGGAGCTGCTGGGCAACCTGGAAAAAACGCTGCGCGCCGCGGTCCCGCACTATCGCGAGCGCGGGCGATCGAACCTCGTGGTCGCTTTCGGGTGCACTGGAGGAAGGCACCGGTCGGTCGCCATGGCGAGCGAGATGGCGACGCGACTCGCAGGGCTGGACGGCGTCGACGTCGAGTTCACTGCCCGCGACCTTTGACCCGAGCGCTCGTGCTCGGGGGCGCGGGTTTCATCGGCGTGGCCGCGTGCAAGGAGCTGATGAGGCGAGGCGTGGAAACGATCGCCTCCGGCCGCAGGGAGCAGCCCTACGGCACCTTCACAAGCTACGTGTCGTTCGACCGCACTGACGAGTTGCAGCTGCGGGCCGCGCTCGACTCCGCCAGGCCGGACGTGCTGCTCGACCTCGCGTGCTACCAGCCCGCGGAGGTCGAGGCTGCGATGCGCTCATTCAAGGGCGAGCGTTACGTCTTCGTCTCGACAGGCGCCGTCTACCCGGACCTGGCCGGGCGCGCGGCGCGCGAGCAGAACTTCATCCCGCTGGACGGTGACCCACCCGACCAGCTCGACTACGCCCACGGCAAGCGGTGGTGCGAGACCGTGCTGTCACGCTCGACGGACTTTCCCTGGACGGTCGTGCGACCGCCGGCGGTATTCGGTCCGGCCGACCACACGCTGAGGATCGCGGCGTACATCGAGCGCATCGCCGACGGGGGCCCGCTCCTGGTGCCGGAGGAGTCCTACGAGCGCCAGGCCGGCCTCGCCTGGGTCAGAGACATCGGTTACGCATGCGCGCTGGCGTGCGACCTGCGCAAGGACACGCTGCGCAGGGCATACAACGCGGCGTTCGAAGG
>JBGPOC010000080.1:0-8451 GCA_041487825.1 Candidatus Dormibacteraceae bacterium
AATTACATTCCCAGGTAGGCTTTCTGGACGTCCTCAGACGCGAGCAGCTCTTTGCCCGTACCGGTCTCCACGATGACGCCGGTCTCGAGTACGTAGCCACGGTGGGCCACATCCAGCGCTTTGTGCGCGTTCTGCTCGACCAGCAGGACTGGCGTGCCCTGCGAATTGATCTCGCGGATGATGCTGAAGATCGTCTCGACCAGAATGGGGGCGAGGCCCAGGGAGGGCTCGTCGAGCATCAGCAGCTTGGGTCTCGCCATCAGGGCGCGGCCCATTGCGAGCATCTGCTGCTCACCTCCTGACAGAGTGCCGGCCAGCTGACGCTGACGCTCCTTCAGACGTGGGAAGAGCGTGAACGCCCGCTCGATGTCCGCCTTGATCCCTGGCGGGTCGCGGCGCGAGTAGGCGCCCATGCGAAGGTTGTTGAGAACACTGAGCCTGGGAAACAATCGCCGACCTTCCGGTGAGTGGCCGATCCCCACCTCCACGATCTTCGAGGCGGGCGTCCGGGTGATGTCGCGGCCGGCGAAGGTGATGGTGCCCGCGGCAGGATGCATCAGGCCTGAGATCGTTCTGAGCGTGGTCGTCTTGCCGGCGCCATTGGATCCGATCAGTGCCACGATCTCGCCGGCATTCACATCGAGGGTCACCTTGTGCAGCACGTGGACGCGCCCATAGAACGCGTCGATGTCGTGGAACTCGAGTAGCGCCATCAGCAGCAGCGGCTCAGGCGGACCGCCCGAGGTATGCCTCGATGACCAGCGGGTTATGGCGGACCTCTTCTGGAGTTCCCTCGGCGATCTTGTCACCATGGTCCAAGACCGCGATCCGATTGGAGGCGCCCATCACCACCCTCATGTCGTGCTCGATCAGGAATACCGTGATCCCCTCGCCGAGGATCTTCTGTACGAGACCCATCAGGTCCACCTTTTCGCGGGGGGTGAAGCCTGCGGCGGGTTCATCCAGGAGAAGCAGCCTTGGCTTGGTCGCGAGGGCGCGGGCGATTTCAAGGCGGCGCTGCTGACCGTACGGCAGGTTGCGAGCGTAATCCTCGGCCCAGCGCTCGATACCTACGAACTTGAGGAGCTCCATCGCGCGCTCGGTGACAGCCACCTCCTCGTGCCGTGCCCTCGGGGTCTTGAACAGCGAGTCCCAGAGCTTGGCCGACATTCTGACGTGCTGGCCGAGGCGGACGTTGTCGAGCGCGCTCATGTAGTCGAAAAGTCGGATGTTCTGGAACGTTCTCGCGATCCCGAGTCGGGCGACCTCGTGGGGTTTGAAGCCCGTCACGGTCCGTCCCTCGAGGAGCACTGATCCAAGGGTGGGGCGAAAGAGTCCGGTGACACAATTGAAGAGCGTCGTTTTGCCGGCACCGTTCGGGCCGATGAGCGCGAATACCTGACCCTTGGGGACCTCGAACGATACGTTGTTGACGGCCACCAGGCCGCCAAAACGCTTGGTCACGCCCTGGATCGAAAGGATCGGATCGGCGGCGGGTGTCACGTCGACCGCGCGTCAGAGACGGCCTCCTGGGAAACCCCTTTGCGGAGCTCCTCTGCCCGCGTGCGGCTGGGCAGAAGGCCCTGAGGGCGCAGAAGCATGATGGCAACCAGGATGAGCCCGAAGATCAGGAACGGGAGCAGCGACACCTCGTTGGCCAGACCGGGCCAGTTGTGCGCGTAGTTGGGCTCGTTCAACCACCCCAGTCCAACTTGCGTGGCGAGGCTGGACAGGTAATCAGGAAGGTTGCCAAGGAAGCTGAACAGGACGTAATAGATGAGGATGGCGCCGACGATGACGCCTGGGATATTACCCATGCCTCCAAGTACCACCATCACCAGCACGGTCACCGAGACCACGAAGCTGAAAGCGTCGGGTCCGACCAGTGAGAGCTTGGTCCCGTAATAAGCTCCGGCGAACCCGCTGAACGCGGCTCCGATCCCGAAAGCCAGGAGCTTGGTAGTGACGGTGTTGACTCCCATGGCGGCCGCCGCAACCTCGTCTTCGCGCACCGCCATCCAGGCGCGTCCCATCCGCGAGCCTTGAAGGTTGTTGACCAGGATCACACATGCGATGACCAGGATCACCATCAGGACGTAGAACGGCATCGGGTCGAAGCCGAAGTTGAAGTTGGAAACGATCTTTAGCGGCTCGTTTACCCACGGACCGGTGATCCAGTACGGCAGCGAAGGCCGGTCAAGGGCGTTGATTCCATTGATGCCGCTGGTCCAGTTGCCAAGTGGGCTGCCAAAGCCCATGTTGCGGAAGATGCGCGGCACGATTTCGCCGAACCCAAGCGTCACGATGGCGAGGTAATCGCCGCGAAGACGGAGCGTCGGTGCCCCGAGTATGGCCCCGAAGCTGGCGGCGAAGAACATGGCCAGGAAGAGAAGGATCCAGAAGGGGAGGTGGACCTCATGGTGGAGGGGGCTTGCGCCGAGCTGGCCCGAACCCAGGATCCCCGCGGTGTAGGCGCCGATGGCGAAGAAGGCCGCATAGCCCAGGTCGAGGAGTCCGGCGAAGCCGACGACGACGTTGAGACCGATCGCCAGCAGCACGTAGACCCCGGCGTCAGCGCCCTGGCTGATCAGTGGAGTGGCGTTTCCGTTGGTGATGAAGTCTGCAATGGACGGCCAGAGCAACGCTCCTGCAAGAAGGACGGCATAGACGATGAAATTGCGCTGCCGCAATCGAGGACCGAGCCCGGTCAGCCGGCCGCGCAGCAGCGCGCTCATTTTTCAGGCACGCGCATACCGAGCAGTCCGGTGGGCCGGAACACCAGGACAAGGATCAGCATGGCGAATATCCAGACATCCGTCCATTCCGACCTGAGGTACCCGTCGGAGAATGCGCGCACAAGGCCGATGATGAGGCCGCCGAGGGCCGCTCCCTGGATGTTGCCGATACCGCCGAAGACAGCGGCGGTGAACGCGAACAGACCGGCTGAGAAGCCGAGCTGGAAGTTGATGGTGTTGTAGTAGAGACCGAAGATGATGCCGCCCGCCCCGGCCAGTGCAGCTCCGATGAAGAAGGTGGCTGCGATCGTCCGGTTGATGTCGATGCCCATGAGTTGGGCTGCCTCCTTGTCCTGGGCGGTTGCACGCATTGCGGTGCCCAGCTTGGTCCTGCCGATGAACAGGGTCAGAGCTGACACCAGGATCACTGCAACCACAACCACGAAGACGTCCTTGAAGCCCAAGGTCGCGCCTCCACCCAGCGAGATTCGAGTGCTCGGAAGAAGATCGGGGTAGTGCACCGTCGAGTTGCCGATCCAGAGGGCCATGATCCCTTCCAGGATGAAAGAGACCCCTACAGCCGTGATCAAGGGCGCGAGTCTCGGTGCGTTGCGGAGAGGCCGGTAGGCGATCCGCTCGATGGCAATGTTCAGGACCCCGACCAGCGCCATCGTGATGACGAAGGTCCCCAATAAGGCGAGCACTGCCAGGAAGCCCAAGGCTTTGCCTTCGGCCAGGCCAAGGGCCCCCATGATAGGAATCGACACCGCCGCGCCGAGGGTGAAGACGTCACCGTGGGCGAAGTTGATCAGCTCGATGATCCCGTAAACCATCGTGTAACCGATGGCGACCAGGGCGTACACTGCACCGTCTGCGAACCCATAGGTCAGGATCTGAAGGAAGAAGGTCGGGCCTGCAGACACGACCCGGGGCCCGAGCGCGACACCGATGATCAGGATCGCGAGCGCCGCCAGCATCCAGTTGCCAACGGACCCGGTCATCGTGGTTCGGACTCTGGTCAACGCGGCCAAGTGTGCAGGCACAATAACTCACTTGACCCCGAAACAAAAGTGAGCGGAGGAGGCGGCGCGCCTCCTCCGCTCGGTTGAATCAGTTGACCGTCTAGGAGAGCTTGTCGGCCCCGTTGAAGTCGTAGGCCCTGATGTAAGCCCACTGGGCTGTCGGGTCCGTGCTCTTGTCCTCGTAAAGCGACACGATCTCAGCCGAGTTGTCACCGGCCGCGTTGAAGCCGATGGTGCCGGTCACGCCCGCGTAGCCGCTGGTAGCGGCGACCGCCGCGCGCACGGCGTCTCGGGTCGGCATGTTGCCGTTGTTGGCCTTGATGGCGCTGTCGATCGCAGCCACCAGTACTCCGGCGCAGTCGTAGGCGACCATGGTGTAGGAGCCGTAGTCAGCGCCGTTGGGGTAAGCGGCTTTGAATGCGGCGATTGTCGATGCCGCGGCGGGCACCTGGTCCGGGTTGACCGATGCGACGGTGGCGAAGATGCCAACGGCGTTCTGCCCGGCCGTCGTGGTACAGGTGGGGTCTTGGGCGATGCCGTCACCGCCCAGGAAGGGTGTGGCTTCCCCTGGGGGGAAGATTCCAAGCATCTGCTGACGGATCACGCAGCCTTTGTCCGCGGAGAGGCCGCCGTAGTAGATGCTCTGGGCGCCCTTTGCCTTCGCCGAGCTCAGAAACCCCTTGAAGTCGTTGGTGTTGGCAGGGTCGTAGTCCTGACGCAGCACGACGGTGCCGCCGAGCTTGATGAACTCCGCGCTGAAGGTGTCAGCGATGCCCTTGCCGTAAACCGAGTTGTTGGAAATGACGGCGACCTTGGTGAGCTTGAGCGTGTTGTAGGCGTATAGGGAGTTGGCCGGGCCCTGGAGGTCGTCAGTCGTCGCCAACCTGAAGTAGTTGTTCTTGTCAGGGTGGGCCGCCCGCAGGTCAGCCGGCGACGGCAGGCCCGCGTCCTTGCACGTGATGTCCGTGCCTGAGGCCCGCAGGAAACCAGGTGTGTATACGGTCTTCGTGAGACAGGGGTTGGTGTTGGCCGGGCTGATCATGGTCAGGCCGACCTGGTTGGCCAGTGGAATCTCAGCCCTGGCGACCCCGGAGTCAAAGGTGCCGACGACGCCGAGCACCGTTGAGTCGGCGATGAACTGCTGCATCTGCGCCGCACCCTGGGCGGCGTTCGGGCTGCCGTTGACGGCGTAGTCCTTCGGGTCGACCTTCAACGTGAAGCCGTCAATCGTCGGATGCTGGCTGATGTAGAACAGCACTCCGTTCTTGGTCGGGGTGCCTTGCGAGGCCTCTGCACCAGAGAGCGGCAGGGACACACCGATGGTGATGGTGCCCTTGCTGGTGCCCCCACCGCCACCCCCACCGCAAGCGAATGCAACGAACGCCGCCAAAGTGAGGACGATGAGTCCCCTAGCTCGAACCATACGGTTCCCCCTTGTGTGTGCTTGAGAGGCGTCGAACTTGGTGTTCGCCTGCCTCCCCTCACTCGCCGCCCTCTTCCCAACCTTCGGCCGGGGCGAGAGTGCGCCGACGACGAGTGCGGCCACATGGGGTGGCCGAACCACTACTCCAGTGCGCAACTATACCGGGTGGGACCCAGAGTTCAAGTTCGAAATGGCCTGGGGGTATGGATTTGACCGCTCTCAGTACGGGAGCTTGGTGCTGTAGTCGACGGCGGTCACCCAGCGCCAGGCGGCAGCGGGGTCGGCGCCGGTCGCCTCGAAGACCGAGACGACTCGGTTGGTGGTGTCGCCGCCCGCGTCGAAGCCGAAGGCTCCCGCCACCCCGGGGAAGGCGGTGGTCGCCGCGAGCTGCGCCACCACGGCCTCGCGGGTCGGCAACTTGCCCGCGGCTGCCTTGATGGCCCGGTCGAGCGCGTCGTACAGCACCCCGGTGGCGTCGTAGGCAAGGATCGTGTAGGCGCCGTAGTCCCAGGCGTTCTGGTACTCCGACTTGAAGGCGGCGATGACGGGCTGTGCCGTCGCCACGTGGTCGGGGTCGACCGCCGGCACGGTGGCGTATATCCCGGCCGCGTTGCCGCCCGCGTCTCGCACGCATGCAGGGTCCTCGGCGATGCCGTCGCCGCCGAGATAGGGCGTTGCCTCGCCGGCTTTGAACACCGCAGCCATCTGGGCGCGGTTCGAACAGCCCTGGTTCGCGGTCACGCCGCCGAAGTAGATCGCCTGGGCCCCGTCCTTCTTTGCCTGCTTGAAGAAGGCGCTCAGATCCAGGCCGGCCGACGGCGTGAAGTCCTGGTGCACGACGACGAGGCCGCCCAGCTTCGTGAACCGCGCCCGAAAGCTGTCCGCGAGCGCCTGCCCGTACGCCTCCTGGTCGGAGAGGGCAGCCACCCGGAGCAGGTGGAGGTTCGTGTAGGCGAAGTCGGCCGCAGCGGCGCCCTGAAGGTCGTCCGTGGTGGCGAGGCGGAAGAAGTTGTTGGTGGCGGTCGGGCGCAGCTCTGTGGGCGATGGCAGGCCGGCCGCTTTGCAGCTGATCGCGACTCGGGCAGGATTGAGGCCTGCCGGCAGAAACGGATCGGCGGTCAGACAGGTGTTGCTGGTAGAGGGGCTGATCATGGCCAGGTGGGCCACGTTGGCGAGCGGAATCGCGACCCTGGCGACGCTCGAGTCAAAAGGGCCGATGACTCCCATCACCTGCGGGTCTCGGATCAGGGCCGAGATGTTGGCGGCGCCGAGCGCCGGGTCGTGCGTGCCCTTCACCGCGTCGTCTTTGGCGCTGACGGCGATGTTGAATCCGTCCAGGACCGGGTGCTGGTGGACGAAGAAGCGGACGCCGTTGAGTGTGGGGGTGCCCGCCTGGCCCTCATCGCCGGTCAGGGGTAGGTCGACGCCGATCCTGATCGTTCCAGCGGTCCCGCCTGAACCGCCACCTGAGCAGGCAGCGAGCGAAACGAGGCTGAGCGCGCACGCGCACGCGACCGACCTGAGGAGGAAACTCACCCGGAGATTGTCGCTGCGCGCGCCACAGGCACGTGATGCCTCCCGATGTGCGAGGTCAGCACAATTTATACTCGTGGTCCCCCTCAGCCTCAGCCACAGGAGCGCCCGTTGAAGACCGAGTCGACCGAACACCTGAAGCCACGTTCTCAATATGGGGACGACGCGGTTCAGCTTGCCATCGCGGGGAAGTGGGACGAGGCTGTGAAGCTCAACAAGTTCATCATCGAGAACTTCGGCACGGACGAGGAAACGCAAAACCGGCTGGGCAAGGCGCTGTCCGAGCTGGGTCGCCTTAAGGACGCGAAGGCCGCATACGAGGTCGCCCTCAAGCTCAACCCGATGAACTCCATCGCGAAGAAGAACGCGGCTCGCATCAACGCGCTGCTTCACCAGAAGGAGGGACTGAAGGTCGGCGGTACGAAGGTCGACCTGAACCTCTTCGTCGAAGAGATGGGGAAGACTGTGATCACCATCCTCGACAATCCCACGACGTCCGACATCTGCTCAAAGGTTGCCGCCGGTGACGTGGCCGAGCTGCGGATCGACGACGACGGCGTCGTCGCAGAGACGTCGCGCGGCGTCAGGTTGGGCCTGTTGGAGCCCAAGCTCGCGCGCCGCCTGATCAAGTTCATGCGGGGAGGCAACCGGTACCAGGCGGGAGTCACGTCTTGCGAGGGCAGCGCGGTCAAGCTGATCGTCCGCGAGACATATCAGGACCCCAAGTTCGTCGGCAAGCCGAGCTTTCCGATGCGGCGCAAGCGTGAGGTCGAGTTCCGCCCGTACACCAAGGAGAGCCTCCTCGCTCGAGAGGTCGAGATTTTCGCGGGCGAGGATGAGGAAGAGGAGACCCTCACCGCCGGCGCGGTCGAGGGTGCGGAGATCGAAGAGGGCATGCACGCGGTCGACGACGACGCCGAGCCGCTGGACTTCGTCGAAGGCGCAGACGCCGATGAACAGGACGAGGCCGACGACGAAGATGACGGCTGAGCCGCGTTCAGAGGCCCGGGCCCGGAGGTCTCTTCACCGACCGTAGTCACGGATCGATCAAGTCCAAACCTGATCTCCCTCCACCTTTCAAGGGGGGAGGGTTGGGGGTGAGGGGCTCTGAGAAGATCCTCCCCGCGGTGAAGCCCCAGCTGGGTGGCGTGTCCGGCTTCCGCGACCTGCTACCGGCGGAGGCTGAGGTGCTGCGCGAAGCCCAGGAATCGGTCCTGGCCGAGATGCGGCGCTGGGGTTACCGCCACGTGATCACCCCGATGGTGGAGAGCGCCGAGGTGCTCGCGGTAGGCCTGGGGGCCGAGCAGCGGCGCCGCCTCTTCAAGTTCACGGATGCGAGTGGCGACATCGTCGCGCTGGTCGGCGAGCGCACAGTGCCGGTGGCGCGCGTGGTCGCAGGCAAGTTGAGGTCGGCCCCGCTGCCGATGCGCCTCTGCTACGCGGGCCCGGTGCTCTCGACCGATGAGGGACGTTTTCAGCAGAGGCGGGAGACATACCAGGTCGGGGCCGAGCTCGTAGGAGCGTCGGGAGCCGTGGCCGACTCGGAGGTCATCGCGCTGGCGGCGCGTTGTCTCGAGGCGACCGGCCTGCGCCGCTACCAGGTGGACGTCGGCCACTCCGAGTTCTTCCACGGGATCATGGAAGCCGTCAAGCTTCCGGCCAAAGTCAAAGCCGGTGTACGCAGCGCGCTGGCGGCGCGTGACTTCGTCGCCCTCGAAGAGCTGCTCAGCCGGACGAC
>JBGPOC010000081.1:0-8370 GCA_041487825.1 Candidatus Dormibacteraceae bacterium
GCCATGTGCTGCGACTCCTCTCCTTTAGTTCGACCTCGTGACGTTCACTCCTCGGCTTGACTGCGTTCATTGATTGATCGGTACCCAGAAGTCCACGCGCGTTCCCGCGCCGGGCTC
Organism: Candidatus Dormibacteraceae bacterium; assembly: GCA_041487825.1. Taxonomy (GTDB): domain Bacteria; phylum Chloroflexota; class Dormibacteria; order Dormibacterales; family Dormibacteraceae; genus Palsa-872. Next base: position 118 of record JBGPOC010000081.1, read on the forward strand.
ACTCTCGATGAGGCACCTGCCCCCGGCCAGCTGCGCCCGCTCGCGCATGGCAACCAGGCCAAGGTGGCCCGGGATGTACATGGACTCGGCGACGACAAAGCCCTTGCCGTCGTCGCTCACGATGACGCGGATGCCACCATCGGCTGGGTACGCCGAGAGCTTGATCCGCGTTGCCATGGCGTGTTTCTCGACGTTGGTCACGGCCTCCGATACGTTCTTGAAGATCGCTGTCTCGACAGCTGCCGGGAGTGGGGCGGGGAGGCGGATGTCTAAGTCGGTTTCGATGCCGGCGCGCGATCGGAGCGGGTCGAGACGGGTACGGACCGCCTCGTCCAGCCCCATCGGCACGTCGCCGGTCTGCGGGCTTACATTGAGGAGCAGCCTGCGTAGGGAGTCTTCGACCTGCTTCAGCGTGTGCTTCAGCTGCTCGAGCTGACCCGGCTGCTTGCTCGGATCCGAATCTGCTTGCAGCCTTTCGAGCTGAAGCTCTGCGGCCGTCAGCAGCTGAAGAGAGTCGTCGTGCAAGGCGCTCGCGAAACGGCGTCTCGCCTCGTCCCCGCCGGCGGCGATGTTGCCCAGGAGCTGCCGGCGCGCAGCCGCCGCCTGTTCGAGACGCTCGACCGTGTTGTCGAGCTGTCGTTCAGCCTCCCTGTACTGCCACATCAGTCCTGTCGCCATGGCCGCGACGCGCAGGACCCAGGCGTCATCGTGGGTGAACCCGCGGCGCGAGTCATACGCGACCAGGGTGCCGATGCGGCTATCGCCGGCGCGCCATGACACCGCTATCGAGTTGCGGACCCCGACCAGCCCGGTTGCTCGCCAGAGCTCGTCCAGCTCGGCGATCGTGCCGCCGACCAGCTCGAGGTCGTCCTGGAAAACCGCTCTCTCGGCGACGCTGTTCCGGTCGACGCTGACCTGTAGTCGCAGGCTGTGGATCGGGGACGTGGGCGGGAAGCCGTACGGCTTCGGTTGGACTCCGAGGGTTCGCTGCTGGCCCAAGCGCCAGAAGGCCACACGCCGCGCCCTGACGAGGTGGGCTACGGTCTCGCTCAGCTCGCCGAACACATCCGGCAGCTCGCCGCCCGTTTCCGCATACGACGAAACGGTTCGTATGGCTTCGTATGCTGCTGCCTGAGCCTTCTCGAGGCGCGCTGCGGCGCGCGTCTTCGGCCGAGGCTGCAACTTGCCCGGCTCAGCCTGAATCTCGCCGCCACCTGCCGACGACGGCCCCGACCGGCGGCCGGCCGCCAGCGCAACAACCTCCACCTTGCCCTCCAGAGAAGTCCTAGGAGCAAATCAAACCGTGCGGGGGCCCAGTTCGTCGCCGTACAAGTGAGGTAGCCGCGAAGTTACGTAACGCCTTGGAAAAGTGAAAACCGGGCCCGCGCGGTGCGGGCCCGGTCCATGTCGAGCTGTTCTAGCGCCTTCGAAGTCTCATTCCGATTCCGCCGAGCGTAACCAGCATCGCTCCGAGTACGCCTCCATCTACGGGGGCTCCGGTCGCCGCCAGGACTTCACCTGAGCCTGCTGACGCCGATGAGCCGCTGACTGCGCCGGTGCCGCCGGTGCCGCCGGTGCCGCCGGCGCCGCCGCTGCCGCCGGTGCTTCCGGTGGTGTTGCCGGTGCTCTTGACGCTGCCGGTGGTGTTGCCGGTGCTGGGGCCAACGCTGTTGGTGCTGGCGCTCACCGTTCCGGTGGTGCCGACGGTATTACCCGTTGACGGGCCGGTGCTGTGCATGCCGGCGGTGCCGGTCGTCCCGGTCGTGTTGCCGGTCGAGGGGCCGGTGCTGTGCACGCTGGCGGTGCCGGTAGTGCCAGTCGTGTTCCCCGTGCTCGGCCCGGTGCTGTGCACGCTGGCGGTGCCGGTGGGACCGGTCGTGTTGCCTGTGCTCGGCCCGGTGCTGTGGGTTACGTCCTTTGACTTTGTTTTGTCGTCGCCGTTGCCGGACTTGCCGCCCGCGGTGTCGCCCTTGCCGTCTGCGTTGTTCTCGCCAGGCCCTTTGTTGGAGCCCTTGGCTGACACGCTGCTGGCTCCGCCCGACGCAGAGCTGCCCTTGCCCTTGCCATCGCCGCCTCCGCCTCCGACCTCCTGATCATGTTTGGCCGGCGGACTGTCAGTCCGCTGGACCACGGCCGCATTTGTCTTGTCGCCGCCTTTGTTGGTGCCCTGGTGGGTGTCCGCTGCCAGCGCAGGCGAGGTGCGCGCGAGCATTAGAACCACCCCGGCCGCAAAGACGCACGACTTGACCGCAACTCGCTGCCCTAAAGGTGGACGCACTGATAGGAACTCGCCGTTTGTCTCCAAGTGAACCCCCCGCGTTGATTTGGTGATTGCCTGCCGCCATCCTGGACATGGACCTCGGAAGATTCTTCCGCGGGTATGTCGCAGAACGCCCCGCTCGGCGTTCCCTATTTGGGCAATCCCTGAAATGACAACGCAGCCAGCGACACGAGTAACCGCGGAAGACGCCACCGGAAGGGAGGCGGTCACCCTATTTGTAGAGGAGTTATTGGAAGGCAGCGGATGGCAGCTCGAGCGCCTCAGGCAGCGCTCATCGAGGCTTGACCCGCCCAACTACTGGACTCTTTTCGAGGTGTCCATTAGTAAGGACGAGGCGAAGCAAAGCCTTCGAATGGTCGCTGCCGGCGCCTTCGACGCCGTCGCGTGGCAAAAGCTCGAGCACCGGCTCGAGCGAAGCAGCGGTGGTCGCGCATGCGATCCAATAAATGGCGTCGGCTATCCGCGGCTGTTTGCTGAAGCGCAGCACGCTTACTGGTTCTACCCGTACGACCCGACAATGCCCAACCTACCTGTCGCTGCCGATCCCGCCGCGATGGCGGGAGTCTTGCTCGGACTCGACAAGCGCGCGGCCAAGAGATTCGCCGCGAAGGGCCGATTGCAAGTCGAGCGAGTTCGATACGTCCCCGAAGTGGGCGCGATCCTGCGCTACACGATTGAGACAGGAGCAGGGCCGGCAAGAATCTATGGCAAGGTCCAGCCCGGCGATCGCGGGCTGCGCACCCATCGTGTGGTTGGCGACCTCTGGCAGGCAGCGCAGGATTTCGACTACGACGGCCTCATCAATCTGCCGCGTCCCCTGGGCTATGTCGACGAGCTCGGGTTGCTGCTCGAGGAGGCGATACCGGGCAAGCCGGTCGGTGGCAATCGGCTCAGCGTCGAGTTCGGCCTCGCTGCTCATGCCGCGGCCGAGGCAGCCGCAGTCATCCACGAGTCACTTGTGCCGGCCGATGGCGAGGTGTTCCGCATCGAAGCTGAGCTCGGTCGCCTCGACCGCGTGATACAGCAGTTCGTGCAGGTGCATCCCAAGGCGGCGTTTCTCCTGAATGACCTCGTCGCGCACATGCGCGACCACGTTCGGGGGACCGAGGAGGAGGCCTGGCTGCCGTCGCACGGCGACCTCAAGTACGACCAGTTCATCCATCACAACGGCAAGCTCACGCTGCTCGACTTCGACTACTTCGCTCTCGCCGAGACAAGCTATGACCTGGGCAAGTTCTGCGCTTATCTCATACCTTCGATCCCGAGCGGGTGGGAGGAGTCACTAGCTGCGGAGGAAGTGCGAGTCCTGTTTCTCCAGCGCTACCGAGAGCTGCGACCGTATGCCACGCTGCAGAGATTCGCCATATACGAGGCGCTCCAGCTCGCGCTGCGTGCGATGTCTTTCATGTGGGCCCAGGTGCCGGGATGGGAGCGGATGGCGGAGACCTTCCTGGTGCTTGCTTTTGAACGGCTCAAGAGTCGTTTTCCTGAAGCGATTCCGGCCGGACTCGCGGAGTAAAGGAAAGAAGACCCTGGGGTGAGTATGTAGAGGTTCCTTTTACAAGCTTTTACCCATAAGCCGCCAGGTTTCCGGCCGGCCGCCGTCAAACTCCCGGCATCGTGAAGGTCTTTCCTGGTTTGGCGCCTTGTTGCTTTTCGTGGCGGTGGCGACCGTCACGGCATCGGTCGTGCGGCTGCACTCCCAAAGTCCACCAACGCTGGCCGCAGACCGCGAGGCGGCCCAGTCGGCAACGAATGGGGCTGAGGTCGCGACCGCCGTGCCGAGTCCCAGGCCCACGCCGAAGCCGGCCGCGAAGCCCGCCAAGCCGTCAGTGGATCGATCCCCGGCCGCCGCTCCACGGCCGCCGGCGCTCGCAATCGTGATCGGGTCGAGTCAGCAGGCTCTTATCAACCAGGATCGCGCCAGGTCTGGGCTGAAGCCGGTCACATGGAGCTCGTGCCTCGCCTCGATCGCCTATTCGAATGCAGTGCGAATGGCGAACCAGGGTTACATCTCTCACACCAATGGTCCGTCGCGCGATCTCGGCTGCCATCTCGGATACCACGCCGGTGAGAACGTCGGCTACTGGTCCGGCGGCGGCCTGACTCAGCCGCAGCTCGACGCCAAGCTCAACACGATGTTCATGAACAGCCCCGACCACCGGGCCAACATCCTCAGTCCGTACTACCACTACGTCGGAACCGCATGGAAGACCGCGCCCAACGGCGCGCACTACATAGCGGTGGAGTTCAGCTAGCCGGCTTCTGAGTAGCGGTCTGGGACCGGGCGTTGTTCCTGCGTAGCGTGCCACGGCTGAGCCTGCAGCTCGGCCGCGCTCCGAAGTGCGCTCGGAGGAGGATCCGAAGGGTGAGTCTCGAGCAGGCCGCTCGCGGTCGACGGCCTGGGCGTCTTCGCCAACTCGGTAGCTGGTTCTGGGCGAAGAAGGTCTGGTTCGCCGCGGTCGTCGCCGTCGTGTTTGCGCTGGCTACCGCCTACGTCGTGTGGGCGATCCAGGACCTGCCGGACCCCAGCCAGGTAGTCCTGGCGGTCGGCGACGTCGTCGTCCTCGATCGCAACGGCAAGCTGATCGAGGACTGGAATCATGAAGGCCACTACCACGTGAACCTTCAGCTCAATCAGATGGGCAGGTACGCTCCGGCAGCGACGATCGCGGCCGAGGATCGCAACTTCTATCACCATGGCGGCGTTGACGCCGGCTCGACGCTACGGGCCCTGTGGGTTGATGTCACGAGCGGAGGCCTCAACCAGGGTGGAAGCACGATCACGCAGCAACTGGTGAAGATTCAGCTGCTCATTCCGCAGAAATCATTCGAACGCAAGTTACATGAGATGGTGCTCGCGACTGCTCTCGAGCAGCGGTTCTCGAAGGACCAGATCCTCACGATGTACATGAACCGTGTCTATTACGGGCACGGCGCATACGGCATCGCCGCCGCCGCCCACGTGTACTTCAGCAAGGACGCCAAGGATCTCACGCCGGAACAGGCGGCATTCCTCGCCGGTCTGATCCAGGCTCCCACCGCGTACGACCCCAGGACGCATTTCGACCTCGCCCACGAGCGCGAGCTCTACGTCCTACAGGGCATGGTCGCCACCAACGCCTTGAGCCCCAGCGATGGGGACCAGGCGGCGGCGGAGGACGTCAGATTCGAGTTCAAGATGCAGGCGGCTGCGCGCGAGAGCAAGGCGCCGCATTTCGTCGATTACGTGCTGTCGAAGCTGGAATCGACATTTGGCGCCGCCGCGGTGCAGCAGGGCGGGCTGGTCGTGCACACGACTCTCGATCTCGGCCTTCAGCAATCCGCAGACCAAGCCGTCAAGAACGGCGTCCGGGATCTCGCGTACGCGCACATCAACAACTCGGCTCTGCTGGCCGCCGATCCGAAAACAGGCGAGGTGCTGGCGTGGGTTGGCTCAGCCGATTACGGCAACGACAGGATCGCAGGCCAGTTCGATGTCGTGCTGGCGCCCAGGCAACCAGGCTCGTCCTTCAAGCCATACGTCTATGAAGCTGCCCTGAGAGACCACAAGATCACGCTCGCCACGATGGTCAATGACACGCCGACCGACTTCAACGGCTACCGGCCCAACGATTTCGACAATGGCGCAATGGGGCGCATGACGGTCCGGCGCGCACTGATCATGTCGCGCAACATCCCCGCCGTGCAGGTCGGCCAGATGGAAGGAATGCAAAACGTCATCGGGCTCGCCCACCAGATGGGGATAACGAGCCCTCTCGATTCAGGCTTGTCGACTGCGATCGGCGGCAGCGACGTGACGCTGTTCCAGCATGTCCAGGGCTACCAGGTCTTCGCGGACCAGGGTCAGCGCGTGGATCTCAACGTGATCAAAGACGTTCAGCAGGCATCAGGCCAAACCCTTTTTACGCAGAGCCACAACGACACTGCGGTATTGAGCCCGGCGGACACGTACCTGATCACGGACGTCCTCAAGAACTATCAGTACCAGTGGGGCTTCGGCTGGAACCGGCAGATGGCCAGCAAGACCGGCACCAGCGACAACGGCAAAGGCGGAATCCCCGACTCGTGGGTCATGGCGTACAACCCGGACATCGTTGTCGGGGTCTGGGTCGGAAACACCGCGCCGAACGGCGGCGGCGGATTGATCACCGCATTTGGTGAGAGCGTCGGCTCGACCATCATGGCGCGCTTCGTCAACGCGCTGCCGCCGAACATGGAGGATTGGTACAAGCAGCCGCCAGGAATCGTCAACGGCTGCGGGGCGCGGGCTCAAGAGGTATTCCTAAAAGGCACGCAAGGCTGCACCCCCGGCACGCCCGGCACGCCCGGCACGCCGTCGGCCACGGCATCGCCGACCGCGTCGCCTAGCGCGACGCCGACTAGCTCTCCTTCGGCCGAACCGTCGCCGTCCGCAGCTCCTTCTCCGGTGCCGTCACCGGTTCCCTCTCCCGTTCCGTCGCCCGTGCCGTCAGCGCTGCCGCCAACCCCTGCCGCAGTGCCGTCACGAGCGCCGGCGCCATAGAAATGGAGGTGAAGGTGGAGGACAGCCTCGTCAGCGACAGCCCCTTTATGCAGAGCGTGGAAAGGCGCCGGCCGGGCGCGTCCATGCGCGCGTACGTGACGCGCACCCTGCCCAACAGCTCGGTGATCGTGGTGAGCAACCGCGGCCCTCACGAGGCGCGGCCGGAAGGCGGCTTTGCGCGCGGAGCCGGGGGGGTGGTGACCGCGCTGCTCACGCTGGCGGAAGTGATGGAGGCCGATTGGGTCGCTTGCGCCAGGACTGATGCCGAGCGCGCGCTCGTGAACGAGCAGGGTCCTTCGGGAATGGCGCCGCTCATCAGCAAACAAACCAGGCTTCACTACGTGACGCCCACGCCAGAGCAGTACGAGATGTACTACTCGGTCATTTCGAACCCGATGCTCTGGTTCATCCAGCACTACCTGTGGGACCTTGCCCACCAGCCAGTCATCAATGGAAGGATTCACAAAGCCTGGAACGACGGCTACCTCCAGGTCAACAAGCAGGTCGCCCAGAAAGTGATTGAAGTCGGCAGGCAGATGCCTGACCGACCGCTGGTGATGATTCACGACTACCAGCTCTACCTGGTGCCGCAGCTGGTGCGCGATCACCTGCCAGGCGCGATCATCCAGCACTTCATCCACATCCCGTGGCCGACCCCCCAGTACTGGAAGGTCCTTCCGAAAGAGATGCGCGATGCGATCCTGCGCGGCCTATTGGGCTGTGACATAGTCGGTTTTCAGTCCAGCCTCGATGTCAGGAACTTCCTCATGACGTGCGAGGAGAACGCAGGCCTCCAGGTCGACATCAAAGAGCGCGCAGTGCTGCTTGACGGCAGGATCGTTTACGCGAGGCACTATCCGATCTCGATCGAGGTCTCATCCACCACGCGCTTGGCCTTCTCGCACGGCGTCATGGTCGAGGAGAGAAAGCTTCGCGAATGGCGCCCGAAGTACCTCATCGCGCGGGTGGATCGCACCGACCCTTCCAAGAACATCGTGCGAGGCTTCCTCGCTTACGAAAAACTTCTGAGCCACCACCCGGAGCTGAGCGGTGAGGTCCAGTTCTGGGCCTTTCTTCAACCGTCACGCCAGGACGTCTCCGTCTATCGGAACTATCTAAAGCGAGTCCGCCAGGTGGCGACGCGCATCAACAACCAGTACGGCACCCAGGTTTGGATGCCGATCCGCCTTGAGTTCGGCGAGAACGTTCGCAAGGCGATGGCGGCGCTTCGCAACTTCGACGTACTTCTCGTCAACCCCGTCTACGACGGGCTCAACCTGGTCGTCAAGGAAGGGGCGCTGGTCAACCGTTCGGAGGGGGTAATAGTTCTGTCCGAGAACGCGGGCGCACACGAAGAGCTCCAACCCCACGTGCTGTCGATCAACCAGTTTGACATCGAAGCCACAGGTCAGGCGCTGTACGAAGGCCTGGTGATGGGAGCGGCCGA
>JBGPOC010000082.1:0-8369 GCA_041487825.1 Candidatus Dormibacteraceae bacterium
AACCTGGCGTCAAGCGTCGCGTTGGTCTTGTAGTCGACCAGCACGCTCCGACCTTCGATCTCGCAGACTCGGTCGACGAACCCCCGCACCCTGGTCTCGCCGAGCCGCAGGTTGAACTCGAGCTCCACGCCAAGCGTGTGCGCCGATGCCAGCGGGTGATGCAGGTATCGCGCGAGCATCTCTCGGCCTGCATCGGGTCCCCGATACAGGCCGAGAAGGTCGCCTCCGCCCGAATGCCACGCCGCCAGCGCCGCATGGACTGAAGCGCCCAGCTCGCTGGAGCCCGATGCCCGCACGAAGCTCGGCAGCATTTCGTCGGGTGGAGCGGGGACGCCCCAGACCTGGCTGAACCGGTATCGCACGGGGCACACCTCGAAATCGTGGAGCTGCGAGAAGCTGAGCTCGACGCCTCGATCAGGCCCCGAAGTTGGTGCCTCGTCGCGCGGGCGAATCGCCTCCCACCGGTCGAGAACCGCCTCCACGACCGCACCGCCATCGGAGTCCAATCCGTCCGCCACACGAATGACGGGTAGCTCCAGCTGCTCCGCTTCGACGACCGAAGCGGACTCGGGGTGCGCGAGCGCCCAGCTGAGGATCTCGGCGAAATGGTCCACCTCCCCGCCTGCGCCCAGCTCGACATCGCGCGGCGACTGCTCCTCACGGGTGGCCGTGACATACAGCGCGTCCTTGGTGCGCGTGAGGCCGACGTACACGATGCGCCTGCGTTCGCCCATCGCCAGCGCCACCGCCGGCGCTCCCGGCGACGTCTCCTTGAATCGGGGATGTTTGTCCCCGCGCCAATTCTTCATCACGAAACCAAGCCCGTCGGGGTCGAAGAAGAGGCGCTCAGTATCACGAGGTCGCGGGGGTCGAAGGTTGACGAGAAACACCACCGGGAATTCGAGCCCCTTGGCTGAATGCACCGTCAACAGCGAGACAGCGTCAGTGGTGGCCGACTCTTCCGCCGCCTCGCCCACGGGCAGCTCCGCGTCTATCACCTGATCCAGGTGGCGGACGAAGTCGCCAATGCCGGCGAGTGCCAGGTCGCGCTCGAAGCGCGACGCCAGCTGAAAGACCTTGCGCAGATTGAGGAGGGCGCGCGGGCTGCCATCCCGCTGAGCCCGGAGCTCTGCCCAGCGGAGGTAGCCGGTCTCCTCCAGGAGCCGGTTGAGTATGTCGGCGACGGTGAGGGCGTCCCGCAGGCGGCCCAGACGATCGGTCAGCTCGACAAGGCGGACAGCTTGCGCGGCGACCTTACCGTCCATCTCAGGAAAGCCCTCGCGTCCCGACTCCTCGAAGCAATCGCGAAGGCGCATTCCGGCGCGGCCGAAACGGCGCGAGGCGAGCCGGTACATGCCCCGGTCGGGGAGGCGGACGATGGGTCCCTGCAGCATCCTGACCAGCGCGCCGTCGTCCATCGGGTTCTCGGCGATTCGGAGCAACGCCAGCACGTCCTTAATCTCCTGGCGGTCGAAGAAGCCGGAGCCCCCGCTGGTGAGGTAGGGGATCCCCTGGCGGCGCAGCTCGTCCTCGAACTCACGGGGGAGCATCCGGATCGAATGCGCCAGGATGGCGATGTCGGAGAACGCGCGCCCCCCCACGTTCAAACGGCGGATCGTCTCCGCCACCGACCGCGCCTCGCTGCGCGAGTCCGGGGCCATGAGCACGGTCACCGGCCGGCTGCCCGGTCCGCGCGTCGCGACAAGGTCAGGCTCCGATGCGAAGTCGGGATCGCGCCGGATGAAATCGGTGGCGCAATCCAGGATCTGCTGATACGAACGGCGGTTGTGGGTGAGCGGCAGGCGGCGCCCCGGGAAGCGCGTGCGGATGTTCTCGATCTCGGCGTCGCGCCAGCCGTAGATCGACTGCTTGGCGTCGCCTACCGCCGACACGTTGCCGAAGTCCGCTGCGGCCAACAGCCTGATCAGGTCGAGCTGGATCCGGTTGGTGTCCTGGAACTCGTCCACCAGCAGGTAGCGGAATCGTTCGCGGCACCTGCGGCGGAACTCGGGCACGCGCTCGAGCGCACCGATGACCTCCAGGATCAGGTCGTCGAAATCGCGCAGGCCGTCTGCGCGCAGCGCATCTTCATAAGTTCGGTACACGAGGAAGAGGACCTCGATCGCTTCGACCTCCGCGTGAGCCGCGTCGCTGCCGCCGGCGCCGTCGAACGATGCATCCCAGTACCGCGTGTGGAGATCCAGCGCCCGGGCTCGAAAACGATCCGGGCCGATGCCGCGTCCCTTGAGCTTGAGGAGGAACCGAAGGCCCGAGCGCAGAAGGTCGTCGAGGTCCTCGACCGACAACGCGGTGAACGAGTCGGGGTCGAGCGGTGCGGCCGTTCCGCTCCGCAGGCCGGCGACGAGCCGCTGCTCGAACAACCGCTGCCCCGTCTCGTCGAGCACGCGCAGCTCGCGCGGCGCTCCGACCAGGTATGCGAACTCATCCAGCAGGCGTGCGCAGGTGCCGTGAAACGTGCCGATCCACGCGCCGTCGAGCACCTCTGGACCGAAATTTGGCCTGCGCTCGGCCAGCTCTCGTGTGATGCGCTGCCGCAGCTCTTCCGCCGCCCGGTCGTTGAAGGTGACGGTGAGGATGCGGTCGGGTGGCACACCCTGCTCGACCAGCCAGCAGAATCGCTCGGTCGCGGTGAAGGTCTTGCCGGTGCCGGGGCCGGCCGCGATGAGGAACGCACCGTCCGGTCCGGCGTGGGCGGCCGCAGCCTGTTCAGGGCTCAGGGTCATTCCGGTGGTGCGCCTCCGTATGGACAGATGGCCGCATGCGGGCAGCTCCCGAAGCGAGTCACGCACGTGCCGGCGAGATCGCGGGGCGCGGGCTCGAAGTGGCCCGCCTTGATGCCGGCGACAGCCTCCATGACGACGGCCCGGCTGCGTTCGAGGTCCTCGGTGGTCAGCGGCTTCTCGCGGTACTCCTTGAGGCCCGCCGGCCGGCCCACGCTGAAAATGTCCTGGCGCATGTCTCTCCAGACCCAGTCCTTGGGATACCAGAGCGAGAGAAACCTCGGCTGGAACCCCAGAGGTTTGCCGTCGTCATCAACTCCAAACCTGCATGCGAGGTAGTAAAGGGCGAGCTGGACGTCGGACATCTCGGGGCCGAAGTACTGCTCGTACGCGTACCTCATCGGCTTACCGGAGCCCGTCTTGTAGTCGACGACCTCCACCTCGCCTTCACCGACGTCGTTGACCCGATCAATCTTGCCCACGATCTCCACGCCGTCGAGCTGCAGGTGGAAGCGACGCTCGACGTCCAACGTTCGGAGCCGCCGGATCACCTGCATGCCGCTGACGAACTTGATGTAGTTGCCGAGCACCGCGCGGACCTGGAGCTCCTCGCGCCTGCGATCGAGCACCCCCTCCATTCGGGACAGATATGGGTCGAGGTGTCTGAGGAGGGAGGCCTCGAGCCACTCGCGCTGCAACTCCGGCGGGAGCGGCCGCCACTCGGGCTCGTGCACATGGAAGTCCTCGAGCACCTCGTGGAGAAATCCGCCGCGCTCCATCGCCACCGATCGCGGTTCCTCGACCAGGCCCGGATGGTGGTTGTACCAGTAGAGACGCGGGCACTTCAGGTAGTCGTTCAGTGTGGTCGGGCTGAAGTGGCCGATCTCAACGCTCGTCGGGTTGCGATCGCCTCCATATGGTTCGAACGGTTCACCGGAATCCGTGTCAAGGAGAAAGGTGCGGTCGAGGCCAAGGGCCGCTGCCCGCGCGGCGAGGCCGTCGGTGAGAGCGTCTCGGTGGGTGGCAACCAACACCTCTGCTTCGCGCGCGAGCAACACGTCCCGGGGCTCCAACCGCCCGGACGCCCGGGTCAGTTCTCGAGACTCGGCCTCCGGCTGCGCCAGTCCGAGGAACACCGACTCGCCCGCCTGCCTCAGGTAGGAGTCGGCATAGGTGACGTAGAGCCGGCGCCTGGCGCGGGTGATCGCCACGAAGGCCAGTCGTGCCTCCTCGGCGAGGTGTCCGTCCGGGTCCGAAGGCCACGAAGGCATGAAGCCGACCTTGAAGCGCTCGAGCCACGCCCTGTCCTCCGCCTCCAGCAGCGGGTGCGGACGCATCCCGAGGGGGAACAGGCCGTGTGCGAAGCCCGAGCAGAAGACGACCTCGAACTCGAGACCCTTCGCCTGGTGCACCGTCAGCACTTGCACCGCCCCGTCGAGCCTGGAGCCGGCCGCCTCGGTGTCGTCCGCCGCCCCGGTGAGAAGGGCGTCGAGCGAACCCGGGATGTCTCCCAGCAGGGGACGCGTGCCGTGCAAGCGCTCGTGCACCGTCTCGATGGCCTCGAGCCCTTCGATCGCGGCGCGAAGATCCGCGATCGCCTCCGCTCGCTGGTCTGATTCGAGACCGAGATCCAGAAGGCGCCGCATCGCGCCATCCTCGATCAGGACGGAGTAAGCGAGGCTGGCCAGCGGGAGTCGCGACGCGCGGCCGAGCAGGCGGTGCCGAGCGACCATGGCCGCGTGAAGGCTGTCGAGCTCCTCCTCCGAGAGGTGCTCGAGGTAATCCGGCACGGAGCTCACATCGCCGGGCGGATCTCCACCCCATGGCAGCGGGTACCGCACAGGATCCCTGGCGGCGAGCACATACATGAGGCGCCGCACCACGCGCGTCAGCGGCCGGCCCTCCTCTCGGGCGTGAGCCCGCAGCCGGCTCAGCGTGCGAGCACCCACCCCTCCGAGGCCCGATGAAAGCGCGCCTTCGAAGGCGTCCGGGTCGTCGGGCCTGCGCAGGGATTCCAGGTAGCCGACCAGGAACCGGACGACCTCGTTTCGCGCGATCGCGCCCGATCCGCGAACCTCATAGGGAAGGCCTAGAGCGCGGAGCGCTTCCTCGAATGGCCCCCCGAGAGTGGTGGTGCTGCGCAGGACGATCGCAAAGTCGCCCAGCCGCAAATCCGGTGACTCGGCCATGAGCCGCTTGATCTCGCGCGCGCAGAAGAACGCCTCGTCGACCGCATCGCCTTCGCGAGCGACCACCACCGACGGCGAGCGTGACTCGTTCACCGCGCGCAGGCTTCGAGCCCGGCGGCCCGGCTGCGTGGCAGCGAGGAGTCGCTCGCCGGCGTCGAGCGCCTCCTGGGAGCAGCGCCGGCAGTCGTCGAGCCTCTGGGTCGCACCGCCGTAAACGGAGGGGAAGTCATCGCTCAGGAGACGCGGAACTGTGCCGCGGAAGCCATAGATCGACTGGTCCGGATCGCCGACGACGACAAGGCGCGGGCGGGATGTGGGCGGCGCCAGGAGCTGGAGGAGCTCGAACTGTGCCGGGTCGACGTCCTGGAACTCGTCGACCAGGATCAATGCGAATCGGGCACTCATCCGCTCGCGGAGGGCCGGGTTCGACTGGAGAAGCTCGATCGCACCCGTGATCAGGTCGCGGAAGTCGACCATGCGGCCCCGCTGCATCCGCTCCTGGTAGGCCTGGTAGGCGGCGGCCAGCACGCGAAGGCGGTCCCCGGCGGTGGCCTCGGCGGCGAGCAGGAGCGCCGACGGATGGACCAGGTTCTGCTTCATCAGCGCGACGAATGTCAGGAGGTCCCGGGCGAATGCCTCGGATCGCCGCACGCCGGCCAGCCCGCCCAGCACCTCGGGATCCATCTCGGCCAGCACCCTGCGCATGACCATCGATTCCTGGAACCCGTCGAGCAGGAGGCGTTCCGGGTCGGGCGAGTGCTCGCGAAGCAGGCGCGAGCAGAAGCTGTGAAACGTGGATATCCACGCCTCGCCGTAATCGTCGTTCAGTCGCCGGTCAATGCGCCGCGCGATCTCGGCTGCCGCGCCCGTCGAGAACGTGAGGACCAGGATCTGGCTGCGGCCGGCCACGCCTTCGCGCACGGCCTGCTCGTACAGGTCGACGAGGGCGTGCGTCTTACCGGTGCCCGGTCCGGCGAGCACGCGGAGCGGGCCGTCGATGTCATGAATGTCCAGTGGCAAGGTTCCCCTCAGGCAGGCGCGATCTGATTATGCGTTGGGCTGAACTCGAGGTCAGCCGAGCCTGTCAACTGGAAGTCACGACCTCATCGCGCGGCCGTGTCTGCTCAACCTGCCACGCCAGCGCCACCACCGCCGCCAGGAACACGATCTCCAGCAGAGGCCATCGGTTCAGTTTCGGGTCCAGGTGCACCAGCACGACGTATGGGCTGGCGAGCAGCCATCCGGCCGCCAGCGGCACGCGCCACGCGGGCACCGGCCGCTCTCCCCAGGCGATCAGAGCGCCCACGACCAGCAGGCAGAAATCAGATGCGTGAAGGTACGGAACAGCGAGGAGGGAGCCCAGGATGCCGAGCATCAGCACCAGGCCGGGCGAGCTGCGAAGCCGGAATGCGGCCACCAGGACGGTCACGACGATCGCGATTCGCATGAGTATTGCAACCGAACCGGCGACCCCGAGTGCACCCTCCAGCGTCAGGTTGCCGGCCCCGGAGGGTAGTGGGCCCATGAGCTGGCTCAGGTAGCTTGCGACTCCGTCTCGGCCGAGCACGAGCAGGGCGATGACCGCCAGCCCCACACCGACCAATGAAAATGTCGCGAGCGTCTTGTAGCGACCTGCAGCCAGGAGCGCGAACGGGACCAGGAACGCCGTGTTGGGTTTCAAGAGCACAAGGGAGAGCGCCAGCCCGGCGGCCACATCGCGGTCTTCTCGAAGCAGTCGCCACGCAACCGCCACGCCGGCCGCGACGAGTGGCACGACCTGGCCGAGATGGATGGCTTCCGCAACCCACCAGGGCGTGATCGCCGCGGCGACCAGGATCCAGCGCGCGAGTCCGCGGCTCAGGGTGGCCCAGGCCATGGCCCCGACGAGGGCGGCAAGCGTCAGTGCCGCCCAGATCATGTACGACGGTTTGTAAGGCAACGGTTCGAGCGCCGCGGCGAGCCAGGCCACGGTGGGCGGGCTGATGAAGGGTTGGGCCACCTCCGCGGGATCCAGCCGCTTCTGCTCGACGGCAACCCTGGCCTGGTCGTAGATGTGAGACCACCCCTGTTCCACGCCCACGCGCGCCGCGGCCGCGTACGTGTGGAAGTCGATGGCCGAAGGCTCGGGGCGGTTCCAGAAATCCAGGACGATGCCGACCAGGAGCACTGCGAGAGCGAGCAGGGGGAAGAGACGCCGAGCGGGGCTCACCGCACGACGTTACAGCGCGCATATAGTCGGACGCCATGGCCGTGCCGGCGACGACACGCGGATCTCAGGTGACCCTGTGGGGCGGGCTGGTCGCGCTGGTCGTGGTGCTCGCTCACGTCCCCGCGTTTTTTCACCGGCTGCTCGACGGAGACGAGGCCATCTACGGCTCGATCGCGGCACTCATGAACAGCGGCGGCGCGCTTTACGCGCAGGGCGGGGTCGACAACAAGCCGCCCGGGATCTTCTGGGTGTATGGGGCGATCTTCCGAGTCGCGGGGAACTACCAGATGACCGCTGTTCATGCCGCGGGTCTGCTCGTCGTCCTCGCGACGTGCGCGGTCCTGTTCCTCATCGGGCGCTCACTGTCAGGTGTTCGAGCCGGCCTGCTGTCGGCGCTCATATACGGGGTCCTCACCAGCGCAGGCAATCCAAGACTGCTGGCCTCGAACACCGAACTGTTCATGATGCTGCCGCTCGCGGCCTCGGTCCTGTTGATGCTGCGGCGCGAGTGGCTGTGGTCCGGGGCGCTGCTCGCAGCGGCAGGAGCGTTCAGGCAGTCGGCCGCGATCGATGTGCTGCTGCTGCCGGTCGCAGTCATCCTGCTGGAGCCCCGAGGCAGACGCCTGCGTTCCCAGGTCTTCTTCGCCGGAGGCCTGGCCGGCGGCCTGCTGGTCGGAGCACTGCTCCTGGCGGCGACCGGATCGCTCGGCGGGTTCTGGGAGTGGAGCGTCGGCACCCTCTACGGCTACGCGTCGACCAACTGGACCCCGGGCCTCGTCTGGATGCGCGCCCGGGACAGCGTCCTGCCGTTCGTCGGCTCCCTGGCGTTCGTCTGGGTGGCGGCCGTCGCATTCGCGTGGCGCTGGAGGAGCCTGACGGCCGGCGAGCGCCTGGCGGTGGCGTGGCTCCTGGTGTCGGTGCCGGGCTCACTGGCGGGAGGGCATCTCTCGTGGCACTACTTCATCCAGGTGATGGGGCCGCTCGCCGTGCTCGCGGCGCTCGCCGTGGATCGGGCCCTGGAGGGGCCGAGGAGACTGTGGGTCGCGGGTGCGGCGATCGTCGGCCTCGCCGCTCCGATGGTGGGATGGGGCGCGTTCGACCTGGTCTCCGACCCTCTGACCTATGACTTCAGCGCGCCAGTCCCCCAGCACCAGACGGTGGCCGCTTACATCCACGACCACACCGGCCCGAAAGATCGCGTGTTCGTCTGGGGGAACTGGCCGGCGCTCT
>JBGPOC010000083.1:0-8268 GCA_041487825.1 Candidatus Dormibacteraceae bacterium
AGACGCCGCCCCGGGGGTATTCAGGGCGGCGCCCTCACGCTTTAAGGAGCCGGGAGGCACTCCGGCTTGTTCCTCATCAAGAAAAACGATCGAGCCTGTAAAAAGCTACGGCGCATCTTGAAAAAGCCGGATGATGGGTGGAGAGTCGACCTGTATGCCTAAATCCATCTCCACCTTCGTCTGTACCGACTGCGGCGGCGAGAGCCTCCGATGGGCCGGCCAGTGCCCACACTGCAACGCCTGGAACACGCTGCAGGAGTTCCAGGTCCGCAAGGCCCCCGGCGGCCGGTCGCGGCCGGCGCAGCACTCCGACGCGCGCCCGGTGCCGATCACGGAACTGCCCGTCGACGCTGCGCCGCGCCGCCCCTTGGCATGGGGCGAGCTCAACCGGGTCCTCGGCGGTGGCATCGTGCCGGGGAGCCTCGTGCTGGTCGGCGGCGAGCCCGGTGTCGGCAAATCGACCCTGCTGATGCATGCCGCCCAGCAGGTCGCGGCGGCGGGCGGCCGGGTGCTCTATGCGACAGGGGAGGAATCACCTCAGCAGGTACGCATGCGCGCCCAGCGGCTGGCTGCCATGGAGCCCGGGATCCTGCTGCTGGCCGAGAACGACCTTGACGCACTCTGCGAGGCGATCCGTGCGGAGGCGCCGCAGCTTGCGATCGTCGACTCCATCCAGACCGTGACCGATGCCGGCTTTGAAGGCAGCGCGGGCAGCGTCACCCAGGTGCGCGAGGCGGCGGCCCGCCTCATGCGCCTCGCCAAGGAGGTCGGAGTCCCGATCTTCCTGGTCGGTCACGTGACCAAGGAAGGGGCGATCGCCGGGCCCAGGGTCCTTGAGCATATCGTTGACACCGTGCTCTACCTCGAGGGCGATCGCCGGCAGGAGCTCCGCGTCCTGCGGGCGACGAAGAACCGTTTCGGCTCCGCCGAGGAGATCGGCGTGTTCGCGATGGGCGAGGCCGGCCTGGAAGAGGTGTCGGACCCGTCGTCTGCGCTCCTCAGCCAGGCGACCACCACGTCCCCGGGCACCGCGATAGTCGCCGCCCTCGAGGGCACTCGCCCACTCCTCATCGAGATCCAGAGCCTGGTCAACCGGACCACCAACGCCATGGTTCGACGCATCGCCAACGGGGTCGACGTCAACCGGCTCCACATGCTGATCGCAGTGCTCGAGAAGAGAGCCGATCTCAAGCTCGGGCAATGCGACGTTTTCGTCAACGTCGCCGGCGGCATCCGCATCTCGGAGCCTGCCGCCGACCTCGGTCTCGCGCTGTCCATCCTCAGCAACGAGCGCAACAGGCCCCTGCCGGACGGCCTGGTTGTGATCGGCGAGCTGGGGTTGGCCGGCGAGGTGCGCCGTGTGGGCCAGCTGGAGCGCCGCCTCAACGAGGCGGCCAGGCACGGGCTCACGCGCGCTTTGATTCCGGCCGGCGTCAAAGCCGGACGGCCCTCCGGCCTCGAGGTGATCGAGGTCCGGACGCTGGCGGAGGCGATCTCCGCCGCCTTTTCTTCACGCATACCGTCCGGCGCATTCATAAAGGAGGCCGGCGTCTCGGTCTCCTAGGAGGTTCCCATGAAGGGATCAAATCTCGCCCGAGGCATTGGGACGGGACTCGGAGCGGTTGGCGGATTCGCGCTCGGCTATTTCCTGGCCCGCGGCGTGGCCGCCCACCCCGGCTACATCATCATCGGGCTGACCACCCTGGAGGGCCTGATATTCGCCTACCTCGGCACGCCCTACGTGCTCGGCGGCTGGCGGACATTCAACTTCAGACTCACGAGCACGCCGCTGCCCGACCTGCTGAGCGGCCTTCTCGGGATGGTGGTCGGGCTCGTGATCGCCGCCCTCATCGCCGTATTCGTTCACGACCTGCCCAACGGTGCTGTACTTTCGGCGATCCTCGCCCTGCTGCTTGCGATCCAGGGCGCTTCAGTAGGTCTCACGCGACGGGCCGAGCTGGCGGCGCTCTTTCTAGGTGGAGGGCACGAACAGAAGAGCCATCGCCTGAGTGGGGTCCTCCTCGATACGTCGGTGATCATCGACGGCCGAATCCTCGACATCGCCAAGACCGGCTTTGTCGACATGCCGCTGATCATCCTCAGCTCCGTGCTGCGAGAGCTCCAGCAGGTCGCCGACTCGGCGGACGCCACGCGGCGTCGCCGCGGTCGCCGCGGTCTCGACGTCCTGACGGAGATGCAGAAGGAATCGACCATCCACTTGGAGGTGGTCGACGACGACGCGGGATCGGATGTCGAGATCGACGCCCACCTGGTCCGCACTGCCAAACGGAAGGGCTGGGGGATCATGACCAACGACTTCAACCTGAACCGCATCGCCCACCTCGAAGGGGTCACGGTCCTGAATCTCAACGAGCTGGCGCACGCGATGCGCCCGGTGGCCATACCCGGAGAGGAGATCGTGGTTATGGTCGCGCGCGAGGGCAAGGAGCCGGGCCAGGGCGTGGGCAGCCTCGACGACGGCACGATGGTCGTCATCCAGAACGGGCGGCGACTCCTGAACCAGACCATCACGGCGGTGGTGACGTCCGTGATCCAGACCTCCGCGGGTCGCATGATCTTCGCCGAACCCGCCGCTTCCGACGGCCGGCGTGGCAACTCGCGCAAGGCGGAAAGTGGCTAAGACGCCGTCGGTTGGAGCGATCGTCGCCGCGGCCGGGTCCGGCTCGCGGCTCGGCCGCGGCAGCAAGGCGCTCGTGCGCCTCAACGGCCGGACCACCCTGGCCAGGGTGCTCGACCTGTTCCTCGCGCTCGACGAGATCGACCGCATCGTGGTCGTCGGTCCACCCAGCCGGCTCGAGAACGCCGAGAAGGAGGTGGCGGCGCTGCACCCACGCAAGCCGGTCACAGTGAAGGCGGGAGGCGAAAGCCGCCAGGCTTCGGTGCGCGCCGGGCTGGCCGCTCTCGGCGAATGCGATTTCGTGCTCGTGCACGACGCCGCCCGACCCCTGGTGACGGCGACGCTTGTACGCCGCGTGCTTGCAGCAGCGATGGAATCGGGCGCGGCCTTTCCCGCGATCTCGCCGCGAGACGCCGTCAAGCGCGTCGAGGGCAACCGCCTGGTCGAGAGCCTTGACCGCTCGCGCATCGTGCTCGCCCAGACCCCGCAGGCATTCGCCTATGAGCTCCTCGCGCGAGCGCACCGGGAGGCGGCGGACGCAGGCCTGGTGGGAGACGACGACGCACAGCTCGTCGCAGCGACCGGCCACGCAGTCACAGTGGTCGAAGGTGAGCCCGCGAACATCAAGCTGACGACACCGGAGGACCTCGAGGTCGTGGAGGCGCTCATCAAAGAGCACGAAGCGGCCACCAGGTGAGGGTCGGATCCGGTTACGACGCCCATCGCCTGCGGCCGGGGCGCCAGCTGATCATCGGCGGGGTGCGTATCGAACATCCCAGGGGGCTGGAAGGCCATTCCGACGCCGACGTGCTGACTCACGCCGTGATCGATGCGGTGCTCGGCGCCGCCGGGCTCGGCGATATCGGCCGGCACTTCCCCGCCGCCGACCCGAAATACAAGGGGGCCTCGAGCCTGGATCTGCTCGCCGCGGCGGTGAGCGCGGTGACAGCGGCCGGCTATCGCGTCGTCAACGTCGACAGCACCGTGATCGCCGAGGAGCCGCGGCTGCAACCTCACCTCGATGCGATGCGCGACCACCTAGCCAAGGGCTTGCTTGTGAGCCCCGACGCGGTCAGTGTGAAGGCGACGTCGCCGGAGGGCCTGGGTGCGCTCGGACGCAAAGAGGGAATCGCGGCGCAGGCGGTCGCCCTGATCGAGGAATCCCACTGAAGCTAACCTAGGTCGGTGGCTCTCAAGCTCCACAACACACTCACCGGCACCACAGACCTCTTCGAGCCGCTCGAGCGAGGACGCGTCGGCCTCTACACGTGCGGGCCGACGGTGTGGAACTTCGCCCACGTCGGAAACCTTCGCACGTTCCTCTTCTATGACCTGCTCCGCCGGCACCTGCACGTTGCCGGATATCGCGTGACGCAAGTCATGAACCTCACCGACATCGATGACCGGATCCTCGACCAGGCGATGCACGCCGGAACGACGATCGCGGATTACGTGAAGCCGTTCGCCGAAGCCTTCTTCGACGACATGGCGGCGCTGCGCGCGCAACCCGCCGAGCACTACCCAAGAGCGACGGAGCACATCGGCGACATGGTCGGGATGATCACGAGCCTGCTGGAGCAGGAATACGCATACGAGGCGGATGGGGACGTCTACTTCAGAATCGCCAGCTTTCCGTCCTACGGCGCGCTCTCGCACCTCGACCGCAAGGGGCCCCAGCGCGCCCGCATCTCCGCTGACAAGTACGACAAGGAGTCGGTCAGTGACTTCGCGCTCTGGAAGAAGACGCAACCGGGGGATGAGCGCCGTGGGGCTGCATGGGATGCCCCGTTTGGCCGCGGCCGCCCGGGTTGGCATATCGAATGCTCCGCGATGAGCAAGCGATATCTCGGGGACACGTTCGACATTCACTGCGGCGGCATCGACTTGCTGTTCCCGCACCACGAGAACGAGATCGCCCAGTCGGAGGCCGCGAACCACAAGCCGTTCGCGCGGGTTTGGCTGCACTCAGAACACCTCGCCGAGGCTACCGGCGAGAAGATGTCGAAGAGCGCGGGCGCGTTCACGACGTTGCGAGATCTGCTCGCAGCGGGGCACGACCCGCTCGCGATTCGCTTCTTCCTGATCGCGAACGCTCACTACCGGTCACGCATCCGGCTGAGCACCGAGGCCCTCCGCGCCGCTGCGGAGCAGGTGCGCCGCCTGCGCGATTTCGCGGATCGGGTTCGCCGGTCAAGCCCTGCAGGAAGCGATGACGAGCAGGTGCTGAGGCGGATAGCCGAGGTCAGAACGGGCTATCGCGACGCGCTGGATGACGACCTGAACCTGCCACAGGGCGTTGGCCTGGTTTTCGAGCTGCTTCGCGAGGCCAACGCTGCCCTGGACGATGACCGGGTGGGGGAAGAGAGCCGCTCTGAGCTGCTCGCCTTGATCGATGACGTCGATGCGCACCTGGACGTGGTCCGCGCCGAGGAGCCCGGCCTTGCCGACGAGGTCGAGCGCCTGATAGCCGAGCGTGAGACGGCGCGCGCCCGGCGTGACTTCCTCACGGCGGACCGGATTCGCGAAGAGCTCCGACGGCGAGGAATCGCCCTTGAGGATTCGAAGGAGGGAGTGCGATGGAAGCGCGTCCAGGCCGCGGCAGATTGAACAATCGCCGGCTGCGACCGGCTCGCCCCGCTGACGCTCCCATGGCCCTGATTCACGGCCGCAACGCGGTTCTCGAGGCCGCGCGCGCCGGACGAGTCGTGAAGGTGTTCCAGGCCTCCGGCCTGGGCCACGATCCGCGTCTGGACGAGCTTGGCCGGCTGGCGCGCATCGAAGTCGTCCCGCCCGAGCGGCTGGACGCCATCGCCCCCGGTGTGCACCAGGGCGTCGCTGCGGAGCTCAAGCCGCGCCGCCAGTGGACCCTCAAGGAGTTGCTCGACACCGCGCCGACGCTGCTGATCGCCCTCGACTCGATCATGGACCCACAGAACCTCGGCGCCATCCTTCGCAGCGCCGAGGTGGCGGGTTGCGACGGGGCAATCCTTCCGGAGCATCGCAGCGCGCCGCTGTCGCCGGCTGCCGTCAAGGCCAGCTCCGGCGCCAGCGAGCTGCTGCGCATCGCGCACGTTTCAGGCATGCCCTCCGCGATCGCCGAGGTCAAGCGATCGGGTATCTGGTGCGTCGCCCTCGACCCGCGGGGCGAGGTTCCGGCATGGGAGTTCGACCTCACCCAACGTGTGTGCCTCGTCGTCGGCAGCGAGGGCGAGGGCGTGCACCGGCTGGTCAGGGAGCGGTGCGACGTGCGCGTCCGGCTGCCCGTGAAGGGACACATCGCGAGCCTCAACGCGTCGGCCGCCGCCGCCGCTCTGCTGTACGAGGTAATGCGCCAGAGATCGACCGGGTGAGCGATGTCACCGACCTGGACAAGGCCGCAGCCGACATCCCCCTCACGCGCTCGGCGCGCGAGGTGCTCGACCGGGCCGTCGCGCTCGCTGCCGCTCGCGGTGCGTCTTCCGCCGGCGCGGTCGATGTACTCCGGGCGACGGTCGAGAGCCGTGGAACCCTGGCCGAGAACGCGATACGCGCGTTGGGAGCCGACCCCGCGGGCATAAGCGCGCTCGTGACGTCGCCGGATGGGTCTCCCGGTCCGCCGATTCGCCAGTTGCTCGTCAACGCCAACCGCGAGGCGAGCGTGCTCGGCCACTATCAGGTCGACACCATCCACTTGCTGCTGGCGCTGCTGTACAGCGACTCCCCCGTGACGTCGGCCGCGCTCCAGAAAGCCGGCCTCACCCTTTACGACCTGCGCAGCCATCTCCAGGGCGCGGTCAAGCCCTCGTTCGCGGGCGATCCTCGATCCGCGCGCCCTCCCGATGCGGCCCTCCGCCGCAAGCCGCTCCCATCGCTTCGGGGCGTGCTGACCATCAGCCCCGTTTTCCTCGCGCTGATCGGTATCACCGGTGGCGCCGGAGCCCTGCTCTGGTTCGACGTCCTGCCCCCAGCCCGGCCGATTCTGACCATCGTGTTCGTGACCGCCGGGTGGATATCGTCCGTGTGCGTGCATGAGTTCGGTCACGCGCTGGTCGCATACCTGGGCGGCGACCGGATGGTCGTCGGCCACGGCTACCTGACGCTGAACCCGCTGCGCTACTCGAACATCCTGCTGAGCGTCGCGATGCCGATCGTCTTCCTCCTGCTCGGCGGCATCGGGCTGCCGGGTGCGGCCGTCTACATCAATCACTCCGCGATCCGGAGCCGGCTCTGGGACTCGGCGGTCTCATTGGCCGGCCCCACGGGCACGCTGCTCTTCGGGCTGCTCGTCGCGATTCCTTTCTTCGTCCCGGACCACCTGGCCTGGATGGTTGCCCACCTCAGCTTTTTCGAGGCGCTGGCCTATCTCGCCTTCATCGAAGCTTTCGCCCTGGTCCTGAACCTGCTCCCGATCCCGGGCCTCGATGGTTTCGGCATCATTCGCCCGTGGCTCCCGTACTCCGCCCAGGTCGTCGCGAGCAGGTTTGGCCAGGCCGCGATCATCGGCGTGTTCATCGTTCTGTGGTTCGTCCCCTCCGTCGCGCTGGCGTTCTTCGGATTGATCCACCAGGTCACGGACCTTGCGGGCATCGATTACGCGTTGATCTACCTGGGCCAGTCCCAGATGCGGCTGTTCTGATGGAGAGGGTCATCGTCGACGGCTATAACGTCATCCACGCCTGGGTGCCGCTGAAGCGCCTGCTCGACGTCTCGCTGGAGGCTGCGCGCGACAAGCTCGTGGAGAGGCTCGCCGTCTACGCGATGGTGAGCGGCGCGGAGGTGACGGTGGTCTTCGACGCCCATCACTCGACCGCCCGCATGAACTCCGAGGAGCTGGTGGAGGGCGTGCGGGTCGTCTTCACTCGAAAGGGTCACTCCGCGGACCATGTCATCGAACGAATCGCCTATGCCGCGCGTGAGGCGGGTGACGTGATCACGGTTGCGACCTCGGATCGCACCCAGCGCGATCTCGTACGTGGCATGGGCGGCGCGGTCATCGATGCTCGTGAGCTTGAGCGCCGGGTCGTCGACGCAGAGCAGGAGATGGATCGCCGAGTGGACCGTTACGCGAGGTGACACCTTGATCAGGCGCACGCGGATCGTCTGCACGCTCGGGCCGTCGAGCGCATCGCCAGGCGTGCTGAGGAACCTCGTCAAGGCCGGCATGGACGTCGCCCGCTTGAACTTCTCTCACGGCGACCACGGCACCCACCGGCAGGCCGCCATCGATGTGCGTGCCGCGGCAGAAGAGGTGGGCCACCCGGTGGCCCTGCTCGGCGACCTGCAGGGTCCCAAGATCCGGACGGGTGCGCTCGAGACCGCCTTCCAACGCCTGGCGCGAGGCAGGCGGGTCTTCCTGACCGGCGCCCCTCGAGAGGCTGAGAACGAGATCGAGGTGAGCCACCCGGAGCTGGTCGACGCCCTACACCTGGGGGATCACGTTCTCCTCGACGATGGACGCATCGAGCTCGTGGTTCGTGGCCGGGCGCCGGGGCGTGCCGAGTGCTCGATCGTCCGCGGCGGCCTGCTCGGCGAGCGCAAGGGCGTGAGCGTGCCGGGCCGCCCGCTGCCGATGCCGGCCCTCACCGACAAGGACCTGCAGGACCTTCAACTTGCGGTCGAGCTCGAGGTGGACTACGTCGCCCTCTCGTTCG
>JBGPOC010000084.1:0-8258 GCA_041487825.1 Candidatus Dormibacteraceae bacterium
GCCGGTGCCGAGCAGGGCGGGAAGCATGTCGTACAGCCGGCGGACCACCACCGGCGAGAGGCCCAGGGAGAGCTCGTCGAGGAGCAGGATCCGCGGGTTTGCCATCAGCGCGCGTCCGATCGCCACCGCCTGCTGCTCTCCCCCCGACAGGTAGACGATTGGACCGTTGCGCCGCTCGGCCATCCATGGGAACAGTTCGTAGACCGTGGCGACGTTCCACCGCCCCGGCCGCATCGGGGTGGCTCCGATCTTGAGGTTCTCTTCGAGAGACAGCGACGGGAAGAGCCGGCGTCCCTCCGGCACCAGCACGATGCCGGCGGCGACCCTGCGGTGGGCGGGCAGTCGCGTGATGTCGATCCCGTCGAGCCGGATCGTCCCGGCGACCGGCGGGTGAAGTCCGGCGATCGCTCGCAGGAGGGTCGACTTGCCGGCGCCGTTCGCGCCGATCATGGCCACCGCCTGGCCGGCGGCGAGCGTGAGGTTGACATCGGAAAGCGCCTCCAGCAGGCCGTAGCGGACCGTGAGACCTTCCACCTTGAGGAGCTGGGCGCCGGTGGAACTGGTCAGGTCGATCCGGCCTCGCCGTAGCTCGTCCCCAGGAAGACCTCCTTGACGCCCGGGCTGGCCAGGACGGCGAGCGGTTCGCCGTCGCCGATGAACCTGCCACCGGCCAGGCAGATCAGCCTGTCCACGAAGCCCACCAGGGCCCTAACCACGTGCTCGACCCAGACCACCGCGATCCCGCGGGCACGGATCCGCTGGACCACCTCGACCACACCCGCGACCTCCGGTTCTGTGAGGCCCGCGGCGACCTCGTCGAGCAGCAGCAGGCGGGGGTTGCAGCCGAGGGCACGCGCCAGCTCGAGGCGCTTTCTCTGGACGAGCCCCAGCCGCGACGCGGGCGAGTTGGCCACCTGACTCAGATGGGTTTCCGCCAGCACGCCCGCGGCCAGGTCCGCCGCCGCGCCGCCGCGCAGCCCTGCGCCTCGGTGGGCGGCCACGAGGACGTTCTCGAAGACCGTCATGTGCTCGAATGAACGAGGCACCTGGTAGGTACGCGCGATCCCAAGCCGGCAGCGTGCGGCGGTATCCAGGGGGGTCACCGCTCGGCCTTCAAAGCGGATCTCGCCCGAGTTGGGCGATAGATCACCCGAGATGAGCGAGAAGAGGCTGGTCTTGCCCGCACCGTTGGGCCCGACGATGCCGACGGCGTCGCCGCCCCCGAGTGCCAGCGACAGCGAATCGGCGACGACTATGCTGCCGAATCGCTTCGAGACCGCGGCGAGCTCCAGCAGTGGCCCAGAGGTCATACGAGCCTCACCTCCCTAGTTGGTGGGCTGCAGGTCCCCGTTCGTCGGCACGTCCTTGTTCAGCGAGTTGTCGACCACGACCATGCTGTAGGGGTACTTCGTGCCCTTCCTCCACTGCACGCCCACCGGCTGCTGGATCGCGACGCCGGGCACGGGGCCCTTGGTCCAGTCGAGCGGGCCGCTGATGCCCGTGTAGCTGAGCGACTTCAGCTTGGTCGCCACCTGGACCTTGTCCTTGGGGTTGTCGACCCCGGTCAGCGCGGCCTGTGCGATCTCGAACAGGGAGTGCACCGAGCCCAGCGACTGCAGCCACTGCTGGCCCGTTGCCGCTTCGAAGGCGTCCGCGAGCTGCTTGGCGGTCTGCCCGGTCAAGGTCGACGTGTAGGGGTGATACGGGGACCACCAGCAGTCGGTGGCGATGTTGATCACCAGATCGCCGAGCGCGGTCGTGTCGGCGGGGAACAGCAGGACCTTGGCCACCGTTGCCAGCTTCGGCTTGAAACCCTGCTGGGCGGCCTGCTTCCAGAAGGTGTTGAAGTCGGGCGGCAGCGGGACGTTCGAGTACAGCTGCGCATTCTTGCTCTTGAACAGGTTGATCATCGAGCTGTAGTCGCTGGTGCCGTCGGCGTAAGCGCCGCCGTCGACCGACGTGTACCCGGCGGCCTTGACGAGCGGTATGAAGTTGGTTCGGAATGCGCCGCCGTCGGGGTCGTTCGGGTACATCTCGGCGACGACCTTGTTCGTGTTCATCTTCGCCCACATCGGGAAGAAGCAGCCGGCGAACTCGCGCAGGCCGAAGAAGAACATCGTCGTGAAGTTGAAGGGCTTCGGGTGGGCGGGGTCCGCCTGGCGGGCGAAGAACCACGCCTCCCAGGGCACGATGGTGGCGACGTTTGGCACGCCGCTCGCCTCGCACAGGGTGGCCACCGGGTTGGTGACCTCGGGCGTGGATGCGCACAAGATGATGTCGGCGCCTGCGTTGATCAGCTCCTGGGTGACCGCGGTGGCCCGGGCGCCACTGGACTGGGTGTCCTTGACGATGATCTCGACGTCGTAGGTCTTGCCTCCGACCTTGAAGCCGTTCTTGAAGGCGCTCGAGGCGCGGATGCCGTCGATGACGTAGTTGTCCCCGGTCGCAAAGCCTGCCGCCTCACCGGTCTGCGGGCTGACGTAGCCGATGGTGATCTTGCCGTTGCTGCTGGTGCTGGTGCCCCTGATGTCGCACGCATCCAGCAGCGCGCCTGCGCTGAGGCTGAGGGCGCCGACACCTGCGGCCTTGAGCAAAGTCCGCCGCGTGATGGCCTGGTAAAGCCGTTCCTCGAACTCCGTCATCCCTCGTCACTCCTCTAGTGCGGCAAGCAACACATGGGTAATCGCCATGCGCGGACCTTCGCCAATCGTGACGAGCGCCCTCGCGAGTGTCAAGGATCGGCGGCCTCGACCCTCACGAGTCGCCTGGACTTGAGCTCGGAGCGCGGAAGCGTCCCCTGCTGGACCACGGTGCAGCCGAGGCGGACGCCCAGCGCCTGTCGCAGATCCGCCTCCAGGCGCTCCGTCGACGTGTCGCCGCCGGCGATCTCGACCAGCAGCGAGACCTCGTCCATCTGCCGGACCCGGCGGTGCTCGATCACGAACTCAGTCACCTGGGGATGGCGGCGCACGATGTCCTCGACCTGGGACGGGTAGAGGTTCACACCACGCACGGTGAACATGTCGTCGACCCGCCCGAGGATGCCGCCGACCAGCTTCATGAACGGGCTTCCGCATGAGCATGTTTCGCGCGATATGTGAACGCGGTCGCCGGTTCGGTAGCGGACCAGGGGCATGCCCCAGCGACCCAGGTTGGTCGCGACCAGCTCACCGTCGACCGCCGGGCGGCCGGACTGGTCGAGCACCTCGAAGATGAAGTCCGACTCCACCGCGTGGATGCCGTCGCGCTGTGAGCAGCTGAAGCCGGTTGGGCCGAGCTCGGTCATGCCGGTGTGGTCGAAGCATGACGCGGAGTAGGCGGCCTCGATGGCAGCCCGAGTCGCCGGGATGCTCGCGCCTGGCTCTCCCGCGTGGAGCGTGACCCTGACATCCGACGACGCCAGGTCGAGGCCGAGGCTGCGTGCGACGTCGGCCAGCCTCAAGGCGTAAGTCGGCGTGGAAAGCAGGACCGTGGCCTGCAGGTCGATCATCGTGCGGACGCGTTGCTCGCTCGTCATCGCACCCCCCGAGATGGCAAGGCCGCCCAGCCTCTGCGCCCCGCCGAACGCGGACCAGAAGCCGATGAACGGCCCGAAGGAAAAAGCGAAGAAGATGCGGTCGCCCGGGCCGACGCCGGCAGCGGGGTAGACGTGATCCGCCCAGATCCGCACCCACCACTCCCACGACTCAGTCGTGTCCAGCCAGCGCAAAGGGTGGTCGCCGCTCGAGCCCGAGGTCTGGTGCAGCCGGACGTAGCGCTCCAGCGGAAAGGTCAGGTTGGTGCCGTAGGGAGGCAGGGCGGCCTGGTCCGCCAGCAGGTCGGCCTTGGTGGTCAGAGGCAGCCTCTCGAAGTCGTCCCAGCCACTTACTTCGGTCAGCCGCGAGCGCCAGAAAGCGTTGGTCTTGAGGACATCTACGAGTCCGGTGCGCAGCTTTTCGAGCTGCTGCGCCCTGAGGCGGTCCTCGTTATCGCCTGACTGCGCGGTCGCCGATCTCAAGGGCCGAATCGAGGATCTCGAAGCCCTCGTCGAGCTCCGCCTCTGTGATGCACAGCGGCGGGTTGGTCATGATCGTGTTCCAGCGGATGAAGGTGTGCATGCCCGCTTCCATCAGGGCCTGGCCGACCGCCTTCATCTCAGGAGACGTGCCGTTGAACGGCGCCATCGGCTCAAGGGTCTTGCGATCTCGAACCAGCTCCATGGCCCCGAACAGGCCGATCGATCGCACCGCCCCCACGCACGGGTGGCGCTCCTGCAGCCGCCGGTGGTGCTTGGCCAGGACCACGCCCATGCGCTGGGAGTTCCCGACCATGTCGTCTTCCTCGTAAGCCTGGATCGCGCCCAACGCCGCGGCGCATCCCAGCGGGTGGCTGTTGTAGGTCAGCCCGCCGTAGAAGACGTGGTCGTCGAAATAGGCGGCCACCCGTGGCCGCATGCCGACCGCGCCGAGCGGTACATAGCTGCTGGTCAGCCCCTTCGCGAGCGTGATCAGATCGGGCACGACGTTCCAGTGGTCGACCGCGAACCAGCGCCCGGTGCGCCCGAACCCGGTCATGACCTCATCGGCGATGAGCAGGATCCCGTGGCGGTCGCAGATCTCCCGCACACCCTGGAGATAGCCGTCGGGTGGGATGAGGATGCCGTTCGTGCCAGTCACCGGCTCGAGGATGAAGGCGGCGATGGTCTCCGGTCCCTCGAGGCGGATCGTTTCGTCGAGCAGAGCCAGCGCCACCTCGGCGCTGTCGGTACCGCGCTCAATGCCGTGGTAAGGATCCAGCACGTGCACGACGCCGACCGCATTCTCGTTCGACCAGCGGCGCGGGTCCCCGGTCGCCTGGATGGCAGTACCTGTCGCACCGTGGTAGGAGCGGTAGCGCGCGAGGATCTTCGAACGCCCGGTGACCGTCCGCGCGATCTTGATCGCGTTCTCGTTGGCGTCGTTGCCGCCGAGTGTGAACAGGACCTTTTCGATGTCGCCGGGCAGCAGCTCGGCCAGCTTGAGGCCCAGGCGCGCCCGGGTTTCGGTCGCCATGAACGGGCTGATGTAGGGGAGCTGGTCCGCCTGGCGCTTGATGGCGTCGATGATCCGGCGGTCGCCGTGGCCGGCATTGACGCACATGAGCTGGCTGTTGAAGTCGATGAAGCGCCGGCCGTCGACGGTCGTGAAGTGGACGCCCTTCGCGCTCGCCACCGCCAGCGGCTGGAGCGAGGCCTGGGCCGACCAGTCGTAGAGCGTGTGGCGCAAGCAGAGTTCCGTGATCTCCTCTCCGCTGAGGGCCTTGATCGCCTCCATTACCATCGAGAGAATCGTACCTGCGCCGGCCGGGACCGGCGAGTTGAACAATCGTTTGACTTTGCAACTACCGGGTGCTATACCCCTGTTGGTGCTGGGGGAGCTTCCCCCAGTGTTTTTGTGTTCCGCGATCGCCTGGGAGGGGATTCGATGTTTCCAGCCGCTTTCGACTATGCCGCTCCCGCCACCCTGGTCGAGGCTCTTGCCCTGCTCAAGCAGCGTGGCGATGACGCCAAGATCATGGCCGGCGGCCAGAGCCTCATCCCGCTGCTCAAGCTCCGATTCGCCCAGCCGGCGATCCTCGTCGACATCGGGCGCCTGCCGGGCATGGCCGGCATCGCCCGCCACAACGGGCACCTCAGCATCGGCGCCCTCGCCCGCCACGTGGACATCGAGCGAAACCCCGACCTCCCGAAGCTCTGTCCGATCCTGGTCGACACCGTGCACTGGATCGCGGACCCCTTGGTGAGGAACCGCGGCACGCTCGCCGGCTCGGTATGCCACGCCGACCCGTCGGGCGACTGGGGTTCGGTGATGCTGGCGCTCGACGCGAGCGTGGTCGCCCGGTCGCAAGCCG
This sequence comes from Candidatus Dormibacteraceae bacterium, assembly GCA_041487825.1. Lineage (GTDB taxonomy): Bacteria > Chloroflexota > Dormibacteria > Dormibacterales > Dormibacteraceae > Palsa-872. Next base: position 5,869 of record JBGPOC010000084.1, read on the forward strand.
GCGAGCGGGTGATTCCCATCAGCGGGTTCTTCCAGGGTCCGTTCACGACGGCCCTGAAGCCGGACGAGATCGTGACCGAGGTTCGCATACCGATGCCCGGCGGTCCTTCTGGAGGCGCGTACAACAAGCTGGAGCGGAAGGTGGGGGACTTCGCCACCGTCGCGGTAGCGGTCCACGTAGAGCTGAGCGGCGGGAAGATTGCCAAGGCCGGCATCGGGCTCACGGCGGTCGGACCCACCAACATCAAGGCCACCGCCGCCGAGAAGGCGCTGGTCGGCCATGAGCCGACCGAGCAGGTCATCGCCGAGGCCGCCCGCCTCGCCGCCGACGCGGCGGAGCCCAAGGACGACATTCGCGGCACCGCTGCATATAAGAAGGACGTGGTTCGGGTTTACGTGCTACGCGGGCTCAGAACTGCGCTTGGCCGAGCTCGGGAGGGGAAGGCATGAAGGTTTCGATGCAGGTCAACGGTGTGGAGAAGAGCGGGGACGTCGAGCCCCGAGTCCTCCTCGTCGACTTCCTGAGGACAAACCTGGGCCTGACGGGCACCCATATCGGATGTGACACCAGCAGCTGCGGGGCATGCACAGTGCTGCTCGACGGTGAGCCCGTCAAGTCATGCACGCTCCTGGCGGTCCAGGTCGCCGGCCGCAAGATCAAGACCGTCGAAGGCATCGCAGGGACCGGGGCGCTTGCGCCGATCCAGGTCGGGTTCCACGAGGAGCACGGCCTCCAGTGCGGGTTCTGCACTCCCGGGATGATGCTGCTCGGCGAAGAGCTGATCTCGCGGATACCAGACCCGACGGACGAGCAGATCCGCTGGGCTATCAGCGGCAACATCTGCCGCTGCACCGGCTACATGAACATCGTCAAGGCAATCCAGCATGCGGCCAAGCTGACCTCCGGCAAAGAAGCTGCCGCGGTCGCAGGAGGAGGCGAATGAGCTCGACAGCCCACATGCACGGCGGCATCGGCGAGTCCATCAAGCGAAAGGAGGACGCCCGCTTCCTGCGCGGCCAGGGTCATTACCTCGACGACTTCGTCCTGCCGAAGATGCTCCACATGGCGATCCTGCGCAGCCCGCATGCACACGCGCGCATCAAGTCGATCGACACCAGCGCGGCCTCGGCGAAGCCGGGCGTGATCGCGGTCGTGACCGGCGACTTGATGGCCCAGCACAAGCTCGCCTGGATGCCGACGCTCAGTGGCGACACCCAGGCCGTGCTGGCCACCGACAAGGTCCGATTCCAGGGCCAGGAGGTCGCGGCGGTGATCGCCGAGACGAAGTACCAGGCTGAGGACGCGCGTGACTTCATCGTGGTCGACTACGAGATCCTCGAGGCCATCACCAGCCCGGAGCAGGCCAAGCAATCCGGCGCGGCTCTCATCCGCGACGACAAAGAGGGGCAAAAGGACAACCACATCTACCACTGGGAATCCGGCGACAAGGCGGGCACGCAGGCCGCCTTCGCCAAGGCGGCAAAGGTCGTCAGGCTCAACACCTTCTACCCGCGCTGCCATCCCGCCCCGCTCGAGACATGCGGCTGCATCGCCGACGTCGACGGCGTCACCGGGAAAGCGACCATCTATATGACCAGCCAGGCTCCACATGCGATCCGCACCGTATTCGCCTTGGTCGCCGGCATCCCCGAGCAGCAGATCCGGATCATCTCCCCGGACATCGGAGGCGGCTTCGGCAACAAGGTGCCCGTCTACCCCGGCTATGTGGTCGCGACCGCGGCGAGCCTCCTGCTGGGGCGTCCGGTCAAGTGGGTCGAGGATCGCACCGAGAACCTGATCTCGACCGGGTTCGCACGCGACTACCACATGACCGGCGACCTCGCGCTCGACAAGGACGGCAACATGCTGGCGCTTCGAGTTCACCTCGACAGCGACAACGGCGCGTTCTTCGCTGACGCTCAGCCGTCGAAGTTCAAGGCCGGCCTCTTCCACATCGTGACCGGCTCTTACGACATCCCCACCGCCCACGTCACCGCCGATGGCTACTACACGAACAAGGCCCCTGGCGGCGTCGCCTACCGCTGTTCCTTCCGCGTCACGGAGGCGAGCTACCTCATCGAGCGGCTGGTGAGCAACGCGGCAATGGAGATCGGCATGGACCAGGCCGAGATCCGGACCAAGAACTTCATCAAGCCCGAGCAGTTCCCGTACACCTCGGCGACGGGCTGGATCTACGACAGCGGCGACTACCCGAAGGCGATGGACGTCGCGCTCAAGCAGCTCGGCTACGACGCGCTGAAGAAGGACGTCGAGGCGCGCCGCAAGAAGGGCGAGGTCACGGGGATCGGCATCGCCAGCTTCACCGAGGTCGTGGGCGCCGGGCACGGCGCCGACTTCGACATCCTCGGCCTGCGCATGTTCGACAGCGC
>JBGPOC010000085.1:0-8148 GCA_041487825.1 Candidatus Dormibacteraceae bacterium
AGCCTGTCCACGCGCACGAGCCCGACGCACATCGCATTGACCACCGGGTTCTGCGCATAGCAGTCCTCGAAGTAGACCTCGCCTCCGACCGTCGGGATGCCGATGCAGTTTCCGTAACCGCCGATCCCGCCGACCACGCCTTCGAAGTGATGGCTCGAGGCGGGGAGAGGACCGAACCGGAGCGAGTCGAGCAGCGCGATCGGGCGCGCCCCCATCGCGATGACGTCTCGAATGATGCCGCCGACGCCGGTGGCAGCCCCCTGGTATGGCTCGATGGCCGAAGGGTGATTGTGCGACTCGATCTTGAAGACCGCAGCCCATCCCTCGCCGATGCTGACAGCGCCGGCGTTCTCCCCCGGGCCCTGCAGCACGCCCGGGCCGCTGGTGGGCAGGCGCCGGAGCAGCGCCTTCGAGGTCTTGTAGGAGCAGTGCTCCGACCACAGGACGCCCAGCATGCCCAGCTCCACCTCGTTGGGCTGTCGCTTCAGCTGCTCGACGATGACGCGATACTCGTGGGGTGTGAGCGCGACTTCCTTCAGCCGCCGCTCGTCGATCTGATCGACGGTCAAGACACGAGGGCTCTGGTCGCGGCCTGCACCACCGAGCGGAAGAGCTTGAGGCCGTCGGTGCCGCCCAGGTCGAGCTCGGAGCAGCGCTCCGGGTGCGGCATCATCCCCAGCACGTTGCCGCGCTTGTTGACGATGCCGGCGATGTTGTGAAGGGACCCGTTCGGGTTGGCGCCGGCCGTGACGCGGCCGGCGGGATCGCAGTAGCGGAAAACAACCTGGCCGTTCTGCTCGAGGCGCGAGAGAGTCGCGGGGTCGGCGAAGTAGCTGCCCTCGCCGTGCGAGATCGGGATCCTGATCACCTCGCGCTCAGCGCATTGCGAGGTGTAGGGCAGATCGTTGCGCTCCACGACCAGGTTGGTCCACTGGCAGCGGAACTCGAGAGAGGCATTGCGGATCAAGGCGCCGGGCAGCAGCCCCGCTTCGCACAGGATCTGAAAGCCGTTGCAGATCCCCCACACGAGCCCGCCCCGATCGGCGAACTCGCCCACCTTCTCCATGACCGGGGCAAACCGCGCGATCGCTCCCGTGCGCAGATAGTCGCCGTAAGCGAAGCCGCCGGGGAGGATCACGCAATCGCAGCCCTTGAGGTCGGCGTCCTTGTGCCACAGGTACACGAGCTGCTCGCCCAACACCTGGTCGATCACCCAGCCGCAATCACGATCGGACCAGGTGCCGGGAAACACCACCACCCCGAACTTCATCGCTTGAGATGCCCCTCGGGCTCGATCTCGAAATGAAAGTCCTCGATCACGTGGTTGGCCAGCAGCTGCCTGCACATCGCCTCCACGCGCTGCCTCGCCTCGGACTCGCTTGCCGCCTCGAGGCTCACCTCGATGTACTTGCCGACCCGGACGTCGGAGACCTCGCTGAACCCGAGGGCGGCAAGACCCTGCTTGACGGTGATTCCCTGTGGATCGTTGACGACCGGTTTGGGGGTGACGATCACCCGTGCCACCAGGGTCACCAGGAAAGACCTCGCATCTATTCGTTTCGCGCCTTGGGCTTGAACAGAGGTTTTCCGACCAGTCGGCTGTACGCGGTCAGGTATCGCTCGCGGGTGTGCTCGACGACCTCGTCGGGGAGCGCGGGAGGTTCCGACTCTTTGTCCCAACCCGAACGCGTGAGCCAGTCGCGAACGAACTGCTTGTCGTACGAATCCGGGGAGGTGCCGACCACGTAGCTGGACGACTCCCAGAAGCGGGAGCTGTCCGGCGTCAGCGCCTCGTCGATCAGGATCACCTTGTCGTCGATGGTGCCGAACTCGAACTTGGTGTCGGCGAGGATCAGCCCACGGCGCGCCGACAGCTCGGAGGCGAACTTGTACAGCTCGAGGCTGGCGTCGCGGAGCTCGGTCGCGAGCTCGTCGCCGAGCTCCTTCTTCAGCTGGGCGAACGTGATGTTCTCGTCGTGGCCGGACTCGGCCTTGGTCGCCGGCGAGAAATGCGGTATCGCGAGCCTTTCGCTCTGGCGGAGGCCGGGAGGCATCTTCTCGCCCGCGAGCGACTGCGATTCCTGGTATTCCTTCCAGGCGCTGCCGGCCAGGTAGCCCCTGACCACGCATTCGAAGTCGATGCGCTTGGCCTTGCGCACGATCATGAAACGGCCGGCAAGCTCCTCCCGCCGGTCGCGGAGCTCGGACGGGAGGTCGGGCACCATGCCCGACACCAGGTGGTTCTCCTGGAAGAAGTCGGTCTGCGAGAACCAGAAGATCGAGAGCTGGGTCAGGACCTTGCCCTTGTCGGGAATGCCGCTGGGCAGCACGTGGTCGAAGGCCGATATGCGGTCGGTGGCAACCATCAGGAGGCGGTCGTTCTCCAGCTCGTAGGTGTCTCTAACCTTGCCCTTGGCGAAGAGCTTCAGCGGCAGGTCGGTCGTGAGAACGGTCGGTCCGGCGCTCATTTGACTCTTGCCCCAAGTCGGGAACTCATTTGACTCTTGCCCCCAGTCCCAGCCGCTCATACGCGATGTCGGTGTGCTCGAGGCCCGTCCACGGGTTGAAGACCTCCTCCAACCTCGTCCCGATTCGACTCATCACGTCGCTGTCCTTTTCCAACAACTCCCGGAAGCCATGCCCGTCCTCGGCCATCGCCCGCATCGCGAACTTCTGCACGACAAGATAGGCGTCCTCACGCGACATGCCACTGTCGACGAGAGCGAGGAGCACTCGCTGCGAGAACACGACACCGCCGGCGAACTGCAGGTTCCTCAGCATTCGCTCGGACCGAACCTCCAGTCCCCGCAGCACCTTCGCCATCTCGATCGCCATGTAGTCGACTGCGGCGCAGGCGTCCGGAAAGATGATCCTCTCTGCGGACGAGTGGCTGATGTCGCGTTCGTGCCACAGCGCTGTGTTTTCGAGCGCCGTCACCAGGTGGCCCCTCACCACGCGCGCGAGACCGCACACGCGCTCGGTGAGCACGGGGTTGCGCTTGTGCGGCATCGCGGAGCTCCCCTTCTGCTCTTTTCCGAACGGCTCGAACACCTCGCCGACCTCGCTCCGCTGAAGATGGCGGATCTCCGTCGCAATCCTCTCGAGCGTCCCTGCCACCAGCGTGAGAGCCGCCATGAAGCTCGCATGCCGGTCTCGCGCCACGACCTGGGTCGACACGGTGTCGGGGGTGAGGCCCAGCTCCTTGCAGACGTGCTCCTCAACCCGTGGATCGACAGTGGCATGCGTGCCCACGGCCCCGCTGACGCGACCGACCGCCACCTCTTGCGCCGCCTTCTCGAGCCGGAGCTGCGATCGGTCGATCTCCGCCACCCAGCCGGCGACCTTGAACCCGAAGGTGATCGGCTCCGCCACGATGCCATGCGTGCGGCCGGCCATCAGCGTCCGTCGATGCCGGACCGCCAGGGCGGCCGCCGCCTCTCGAACCGCAGCGAGATCCGCCGCGATGATCCGCGCAGACTCCCCAAGCTGCACCGCCATGGCGGTGTCGTTGAGGTCCTGGCTCGTCATGCCAAGGTGGACGTGGCGCGCCTCCGGCTGGCCGATCGACTCGTTGACGACCGTCAGGAACGCGATCACGTCGTGGCCGACTCTCTCCTCGAGCTCGGCGATCCTGGCGGTGTCGAAGGTCGCGGCTCGGATCTTCGGCAGGGCCGACGCCGGTATGCGACCCAGGGTCGCCCATGCCTCACACGCCAGAATCTCTATGCGAAGCCATAGTTCGAACCGGTGCTGGTCGGCCCATACCGCCCGAATCGCAGGCGGAGAGTATCGCTCGATCAAGTAAGGCGCCGGCTCCCAATGAACAATGGGGGACGCCACGATTATACGGTCCGCGAGTCACCCGAGCAGATGTTGTGGGTGGATAAGGTGTGTCTACAAGATGCTGTGTGTTTCGACGTGGCTCGAGGCAAGAGCCGGGATGCCCAGCCATAATCCCGATCGATCTGATGCCCGCCTCACGTAACCAGCTCACGGGACTCCTCGTTTGAACCCGCACAGGCTGATCGGCCCGTGAGCGACCTGCCGCGCGATGACGAGCGAGAGCTCGTCGAACGCGCCAAGCGGGACCCCCGGCAGTTCGGGGCGCTCTACGACCGCCATTTTCAGCAGATTTACAGGTTCGTGTATTCAAGAGTGAGGGAGCAAACCGCGGCAGAAGACGTCACTTCGGAGATCTTCATAAAGGCTCTGAAGGCAATGCCCCGTTACCAGGACACGGGGCGTCCCTTCGCGGCCTGGCTGTATCAGATCGCGGTGAACGCCATCGCGGACCGCTACCGCACGCTCCGCCCGTCCCAGCCGCTCGACGACTTCCACGACCTTTCGGTGGCGGGTCCCGCCCTGGAGGACCTGGCCGCCCACCGCGACGAGCTGCGCCGGATCTGGACCCTGGTCGAGCGGCTGCCGGCCCAGCAGAAGACAGCGCTCGTCCTCAAGTTCCAGGAGGACATGAAGATCGAGGACATAGCCGTCGCCATGGGCAAGTCGGCCGGCGCGGTGAAGCTCCTCATCCATCGAGGCGTCAGCCGACTGCGCCAGGACGCCGACGCGCTGAGGCCGGTCGAATGAGCATGCAGCGCGACCCCGACCTCGACGACGTCCTGCAGGACGAAGAGCTGGTTCGCATTGCCGGTCTTCTCCGGGCTACCCGGAGGGCCGAGCCGCCGCTCGACGAGGCGTTCCGCTCGAGCCTGCGGCGCCAGCTCATGCAGCAGGCGTCTGGGATCGGTGAGCGCCGCACGCCGTGGTGGAACCGCCTGATGGCACCGCCCTCCCTGGCTTGGGCCGGCGCGGCTGCTGGCGTCCTGTTGATCGCGTCGGTGGTCGTGTACATGTCGTACCAGTCGCCGGGCGTCATCACTCTACAAATCACGAGCCCGATGGCGGACGCGCATGCTGTGCAACTTCAGCAGCCGATCCTCGTGTCGTTCAACCAGCCGATGAACCACCCGTCCACCGAGGCGGCCGTGAAGATCACGCCAGCCACCTACGTCGCCTTCTCCTGGCACTCGAACACCCTGGCGGTCCAACCGACAAGCGGCGACCTCGCGCCGAACACGCAATACCAGGTGACGATCGGACCGGGTGCCAAGACCCAGTCCGGTCAGCTGCTTTCCAGCCCGAAGACCATCACCTTCGTGACCCAGCCGTCGGCGCCGCCGCCCCCGTCGCCCAAGCCCACCGTTCGTGCGACGCCGGCCTCGCAGCTGGCCGCCGAGCACCAGCTGGCAAGCCTCCCGTCAGGGACGACCTACTACAAGCCACAGTGGTCGGCCGACTCCGCGACCGTCTACTTCGTGGGCGGAAACGGCGCCCTCGACGCGGTGAGCATCAGCGGCGGTGGCGTGACGGCGCTGGTGCCGGACGGGGTCTCGTACCCGGCCATCGCCCCGGCCGGGGACCGGCTCGCATTCGTCCGCGCCGGCACCATCGAGATTCTGACGCTGGCCGGTGGTTCGATCGCCGACGCCGGCCCGGCGTCACACGTCACCACGCTCAGCTGGGCGAAAAACCAGCTGCTGTGGGGCGCCGGCAACGGGGTCTACACGGCGAGCCCGGGCGGTCCGTCGCAGCTCGCCTCGACTCCGCCCGGTGCCACCGTGGTATCGATCGCGCCGGATGGCGCCCACGCCGCTTACGTCGAAGGGGACTCCCTGTCGGTGCTAGACCTCTCGAACGCCAAAAGCAGCAGGATCGGCGCCGGCGCATTCCTCGGCTGGTCGCCGGACGGATCGCGCCTCCTCTACGCCGGATCGAACGGGACCGTCGTGGCGGACACCCAGGGCGAGGTGGTAGCAACCATCCTTTCGGGCGAGCCGGCATGGTCCAGCAAGGACGAGATCCTGATCGGGAACGACACCGACCTGTCCGCCGTGCGCCCCGACGATTACGGATTGGCGAAGCTGAGCAGCGGGACGTACCACCTCCCGGCCTGGGCGCCGAATGCAACCAGCTTCACGTTCGTGCGCGGCGCGTCGCTGTGGAGCGCCACCGCGCCGGCCTTCGCGCCTGAACCGCCCACCCTGGACCAGGCCGCGTCCCAGGTCAGCGCCTTCATGAATGCCCGGTTGAACAAACAGTCGAACCAGGCGCAGGCCTTTCTCGACAGCAAGGGCAAGCAGGCATATTCGAGCAGCGGCCTGCCTCTGTTCATCAGTGGCGACGCGACCTTCTCCCGCTTCTACGTCATCACCCAGGAGATCACCGGTCGCCACCCCGACACGGCGTGGTTTGTCGTGCGGCTCGTGCTGACCAAAGACGGCCTCGACGTGAGCCACTTCGATGAGACGTTGATCCTTCAGCGCGACGACGCGAGCCAGCCCTTCCTGATCGACCAGGCTACGGCCGGCCCAACCCACGACATGGGCAAGGGCGCCGAGGTCGTTGGAGTCGATGTCGGCTCCGCCAGCGTCAGGATCGTCTTCGACAGCGACCTGGTCCCTGAGACCGTCGCCGACGGCGTGGTCGTGCTCGACGGCTCGGGCACGCGGATCGGCGGAGCTTCGACCTACTCGAATCGGACCGTGGTCGTCACCGGCCTGGACCTTTCTCCCGGCACCCTCTACAAGCTTGCGGTGCTCACCACCGTGCAGGACGTGGGCGGCCGCAGCGTGCCGTCCGAGTACGACCTCACGTTCGCCGGGCCCGCGGCCGGCAGCTCATCGGCGGGCCAGGGCGATGCGGGCAACCCGCCGTCGCCCGAGCCGTCGCCTTCCCCGTCGCCGGCCGCCACCCCAACCCCTTAGCCTCAGGCGTTGCAGGGATGGCCGGGGTCCCCCCGGCCATGACTTTGTCCCCGATCTCTCCCAATCGTCGCGGGGAGAAACCAATCCTCAAATGGACCCAATCCATATACCGGAAAGAGAGCGCCGGCCCTGTCCGAGGTCCAGACCGACCTTGGGGGGCTATTTAGGGCCGGGTCGCCTGCGGCGAAGCCGCACGCGCGATGAGAGGGAACCATCCGGGTTCCCTCTCATATCTTCTTTAGCGTTCTGGCCGCTCGGCACAGGGCCGTGACAGAGCCCGAGTGTGCGATCGCGCCGCCGAGGGCTGACTCCAGCGCCTCGACGAACGGCAGGCGGAGCACCTCCATGTCCTGCTCGTAGGTCTCCGGGTTGCGGTCTGCCTCGGTGAGGTCTTCGGCGAGAAACATGTGGGCGCGACCGGTGAGGAAGGCCGCGCCGTGCACGATCCCGATCGGTGTGTAGCGCGCGGCCACCAGGCCGGTTTCCTCGGCCAGCTCGCGCCGGGCGCAATCGAGCGGATCCTCATCGCCGTCGAAAGTGCCGGCCGGCACCTCCCAGGACGACTCGTCCCATGCATGTCGCCATTGGCGCACGAGCATGGTGTCTCCATTCTCGAAATAGGGAACGATGAATGCCGAGTCCGGGTTGGCCACGACCGTGTAGCGCGCCTCGGCTCCGTCGGGAAACCGGATGACGTCATCGCGAATGGTGAAGGGGCCAGACCTTCCGGCCGCGGAGGAGGCCGTGACGTCGAACGGCCTGCCGCCGGCTGGGTGCGAGAGCTTGCTCAGTGCTTCTGAACCACCGCCGCCACGGCGGCGGCCGCAGCCGCGATGTGCCGTGGGTCGGCGCCGTAGTCGAACGGCGAGGTGTCGTCCGCGAACTTCTTCGCCTGTTCGACCAGCTCGGGATGGTCCTCGATGAACCGGGTGCTCAGCTTGCCGGCCCGGAAGTCCGCGCTCTCCAGGATCGCGCGGTGGTAGCTGATCGTCGTGGTGGGACCTACGACCACGAACTCACGCAGCGCGCGACTCGCGCGCGCGATCGCCTCCGCCCGGTCGGCTCCATGGATGATGAGTTTCGCGAGCAGCGAATCGTAGTTCGGGGGCACGTCGGATCCAGGCCCGAAGCCCGAGTCGACGCGGACGCCCGGCCCCGCCGGAGCAACCCATCGCGCGATCCGCTTCGGGTTCGGCATGAACTTCCGCAGCGGATCCTCGGCGTTGATGCGCATCTCGATGGCGTGTCCTGTCCACCTCACATCCTCTTGCTTGAAGCTCAGCTCCATGCCGGCCGCAATGCGGATCTGTTCCTTGACCAGGTCTATGCCGGTCACCGCCTCGGTGATCGGATGCTCGACCTGGAGCCTGGCGTTGACCTC
>JBGPOC010000086.1:0-8041 GCA_041487825.1 Candidatus Dormibacteraceae bacterium
CCTTGCTGCAGGCGCAAGGGCACTACGTCGTCGGGATCACCCTCCAGCAGCGGCCGCGCGGCGAGTCCGATGAGACGGCGAGGAACGGTGGGTGCTGCTCGTTGAATGCCGTCGAGGACGCGCGGCGCGTGGCTTCGGTGCTCGGCCTTCCTTATTACTGCTGGAACCTGGAGAAGGAGTTCGGGGAGAGGGTCATCGAGCCGTTTCATCGCGATTACCTGGAGGGCAGAACTCCCAACCCGTGCGTGCGCTGCAACGCATTCGTCCGGTTCGACCTGATGCTGGCCCGGGTGCTCGCGCTGGGCTTCGACCGGCTCGCCACGGGCCACTACGCGCGGATCGTCGCCGGCGCCGGTGGGCCGGAGCTACACGCCGCGCTCGACCCGGCCAAGGACCAGTCCTACATGCTCTACCACCTCGACCGGCAGCGGCTCGAGCGGATCGTCTTCCCGCTCGGCGGCATGACCAAGCGCGAGGTCCGCGAGCATGCGCGCGAGTTCGGGCTGCCCGTCGCCGGCAAGGCGGAGAGCCAGGAGATCTGCTTTGTTCCGCAAGGAGACACCGCTCGCTACCTGGCGCGGCAGCTCCCGGTTCGCACCGGGGTCGTGGTCGATTCCACCGGCCGCGAGCTCGGAACCCATCGTGGCACCGCCGTCTACACCGTCGGCCAGCGCAGCGGGTTCGGGGACCTGCGCGAGGCCGGTCCGTGGTACGTGATCAAGGTCGACGCCGCCGCAAACAGGTTGGTGGTCGGCCGCCGCGAAGAGCTGGGGACACGAGAGGTGGAGTTGCGCGACGTCACGTTCGCGGACGGCTCGGTCGAGGAACCTTTCGAATGTGAGGCGCGGCTGCGATATCACGCTCCCCCCATCGACGCCGTCTACCGGTCGGGCAGGCTCTCGCTCGCGGAGCCCTTCCTGGGCGCGGCCCCAGGGCAGTCCGCGGTCCTGTACTCGGGGAGCCGCGTGTTGGGCGGGGGGATCATAGCCTCGACCGGTGCGTAGCCGGTCGATCGAAAGTTGCGACCGGTAGGACCGCTCAGGCCGGGCCGCCTGGTGCTCGTCGTGGGTTTGGCGCTCGCCGCTCTGTCGTGGCCGCTCCAGGCCAGCGCAGACGCGACGGTGGTCTCCTCCAGCCCGCTGCCGGGCGCCGGCCTCAGTGCCGCCCCAACATCGGTGAGTCTCGACTTCTCCGAGTCGCTCGACCGGTCGCTCTCTCGCGCGACGGTCATCGCCCCGGGCGGTCAGCGCTTCCCGTCGGGATCGGTGTTGGACCAGGAGATCACCATCCCCGTCACCGGGGATGCGGGCGGCGTCTACAGGGTGGAGTGGGTCGCCGTCTGCGCAGTCGATGGGCACGTCCTGCATGGAAGCTTTGCCTTCGGAGTCGGGGTCGATACCGCCCAGGCAGCGCAGTCCGAACGCTCGACGCCGTCGCCGGCCGATATCGCCACCGGCGCCCTCCGCTGGCTCGAATACCTGGGGCTGATCGGCGTGGTCGGCATCATGGTCGTAAGGCGCCTGTCGGCTCAGACGCCGCAGATTCGGTGGGCGCGCCCGTCGATGCGTCTCGCGCTTGCGGCGGCGTTCGTCGGCGGCGTCGGTGTGATCGGGGCCGAGGCGTATGGCGCCGGCGGCTCGATTTCCGGCGCCATCGGCTACCTGCTGGCGGGGCCGCCAGGCTGGGTGCGAATCGCGCGGGTGGTCGCCGAGGGCGCGGCGCTCGCGCTCTGCCTCCGCCGGCTGCGGCCGGTCGCTCCTCTCGCACTGTTCGCGACCGCCTCGCTCGCATTTGCGGGTCAGGCGGCCGGGGTGCGCCCACCGGCAGGTGCGATATTCGCCGACGTCCTCCACCTACTGTCGGCGGGGGTTTGGGCCGGCGGCATCATGGCGCTGGCGACGCTGCGGCCCCCTGGCGGCTGGAATGGGGCGGAGGCTCGCGCGCTGGCGACGCGCTTTGGCCGGGTCGCCTTCATCGCTTTTGCGATCACGGCCTTCACGGGGGTGCTGAATGCGACGGCCGAGCTGAGCGGGCTCGCAGACCTCTGGACGACCTCCTACGGCCTGGTCCTGAGTGCGAAGTCGGCCGGCGTCCTCGCCATGCTTGTGCTGTCGGCGCTGGCGTGGCGTCGGGGCCTCGTCCTCGCTCGCTTCGAAGCCGGAGTCGCCGTGGCGGTGCTGGCGGCAACCGCCCTCCTGGCGGCGTATCCGCTTCCGCCGGCACGGACCGTGGACGCCGGCGCGAGCAGTGGAGTCGCTGTCGCGCACCATGGCGCCGTCCGGCCCTGACGCCCGGCGCAATACACCCGGCGGATTGCGCCCGTGGGGCATAGAATCGCGGCGTGCCCACCGTCCGCGAGGTCATGAGCACGACGCTGCACACGGTCAGTCCGTCAACCACCGTTGGCGAGGCTGTGGCGCTCATGGCGCAGCATCGAATCGGTTCGACCATGGTGATGGATGGGACCCGCTTGATCGGCATTTTCACCGAGCGCGACACGGTCCGCGCGATCTCGCAGTCTCACGATGCACCCGGGCATGAGGTCTCGTCATGGATGACCCCAAACCCGGCGACTGTGGGGCCTGACGAAGCTGTCGAGACCGCCCTCAACACGATGCTCGAGCGCGGATTCCGCCACCTCCCGGTGCTCGAAGGTACCGAGGTGATCGGCATCGTCTCGATTCGAGACCTGGCCGGCTGACCCGCAGTTCCCACGGCGGGGAAGATCAGGTCGGCTGCGGGTGCAAGGATCGGTACCCGGTGTCGTTCTACAAGCGATGTTTCGTCGTGGGCGTCATCAAGAGGCCCGGACGGAGGCGAGCTCGCCAGGGGTGGACGAGCAGCCGTTCTGGTTGTCCCGGAAAAGGGCAGAACCACAGCCGGTCCGGGTCGCACCGAGGGCGGTTCTGCTTCGCTATGACACGCCTCCCTGGATTGCGGACCAGGAGCGGTGGCTGAGACGGCGCCGGAGCGCCGACACGTCTTCTCCACTCAGGGGCGTGACGACCGAGGAGCTGATCGAGGCGTTGAGTGGCGCGTTCAGCCCGACGGAGCTGGACTGGGAGCTCGTCGGCGTCAGCTTCGTGCAGACAGACGCGACACCTCAGCACCCCGCCGTGGATGTGATGTCCGCCGAGCCTCCGTGGGCAACCGATGCGCAGCCGGACCCAACCGAGACCCCGGCCCCGTCGCCCATCGCCCGCGCCGTGGCACCCAGGCCGGCGCGCAAGTGGCTGCCAGAGCACGACGAGATAATGGCCGCGGTCAGTGACCTGTCCTGGGAGGGCTACCGCTCGATGATCTCTGACGTCTTCCGACGGGACGGATACGAGGTATTCGAGGGCGAAGGCCTTGACGGAGACGTCATCGACATGGAGATCGTCCGTGGCGCCGAGCGGATGCTGGTCAACTGCCAGCTGCGAGGTGTGGGCGAGGTCGGCGTCGAGCCCCTCGCCGAGATGTCGCAGGTGGTCGCGCGCAACGGCGCCGACGGCGTCTTCATCATCTCCGACGGTGACTTCGCGCCCGAGGCCTGGGCGCTGGCGGACGGGCAGGCCATCATCCTGGTCGACAGGGAGACCCTGCTGAACCTTGTCCTCGAGTTCACGCTCGGGGTGAGCCGGGACAACAGCCTGAGGACCCAGGTGCGCAGGTTGCTGTCCGGTCTGCCGCCCCGCGCCCCCCAGTGGGCCAGCTAGCGACCGCGCCCTAAGAGTCTCCGTCGCCGCCGCGCTAAACTGGGCCGTTCCCGCTCCCCGTAGTTTCGTGCGCCCAAAATCCGGCGCGAGGAGTTCCTTCCGACTTGGGTCTGCTGGCCTTGCGGCGATACGTGCCGTACCTGCGGCCGTACATCGGTCTCGTGGTCATATTCGGGGTGGCCCAGCTAGGAAGCCTGGCTGCGTCCGCGGCCATACCGAAGGTGATCCAGTTCATCATCGACGGTCCGATAACTCATCACCAGCTCGGGGAGATGGTGCCGATGGCGAGCCTGCTCGTCGGCATCGGCCTTCTCGAGTTCATGTTCATCTACCTGCGGCGCAACTACTCAGGAGTTGCCTCGTTGCGGATGGAGACCGACCTTCGCAACGACTTCTACGCGCACCTGCAGAACCTCCAGGTCTCTTTTCACGACAACTGGCAGTCGGGACAGCTGCTCTCCCGGGCGATCTCCGACATCGCCACCGTGCGCCGCTTCGTGAGCTTCGGCTTGATCTGGTTCCTGCAAACCATCGTGACGTTCGCCGTCGTGCTGATCCTCATGCTCGACCTCGACTGGCAGCTGGCGCTGGTCGTCGTGGTCTGCATGCTGCCGATCGCGTATTTCAGCCACACCTTCCACGAGAAATACAAGATCATCGCCCGGCGCCTCCAGGACCAGCAGGGCGATCTCACGACGATCATCGAAGAGATGGCCACGGGCGTCCGGATCATCAAGGCATTCGGGCGCATGCCGCTGATGCAAAAGCGATTCGAGGACCAGGCGAGCCTCCTGCGTGCCACGAGCCTCGAGGGAATCGAAGCGCGTGCGCGACTTTGGACGCAGCTCAACTTCCTGCCCAATCTTTCGCTGGTCGCGGTGCTGCTCATTGGAGGCATCAACGTCGTCCAGGGCCGGCTCACGATCGGCGGCCTGGTCGCGTTCATGAGCTACGTCTTCATGCTCACCTGGCCGATGGACGCGATCGGCTGGGTGCTGTCGATGAGCGAGGAATGCCAGACCGCGTCAGAGCGGCTCAACGAGGTCCTCGATTCGCGCCCGGAGATAGCGGACCGGGCCGGCGCCCGGGCTCTTGAGCACTGCCGAGGCCGCGTCGAGTTTCGCGGCGTCGGGTTCAAGTACCCGAAGTCGAACGAGTGGATTCTGCGCGACCTGAACCTCGTGATCGAGCCTGGGGAGACGATGGGCCTCGTCGGCCGCACCGGCAGCGGCAAGACCAGCCTCGCGTTCCTGGTGCCCCGGCTGTACGACGTCGCCGAAGGGCAGGTGCTGCTGGACGGGATCGACGTTCGCGATCTGCACCTCCGGTCGCTGCGGTCTCACGTCGGGGTCGCCTTTGAGGAGCCGATCCTCTTCTCCGCCTCGGTGCACGAGAACCTTGTCATGGGCAGGCCCGTTGTCGAGGACGCGGAGCTGAAGCGAGCGATCGACATCGCCCAGGCCGGCTTCGTGTGGGACCTGCCCTGGGGCCTGGAAACGCGTGTCGGTGAGCAGGGCTACACGCTCTCAGGTGGTCAGAGGCAGCGGTTGGCCCTGGCGAGGGCCGTCCTCGGACGGCCGCAGGTCCTGGTGCTCGACGACCCGCTGTCCTCGGTCGATGTTCACACCGAGGCGTTGATCGAAGCCTCACTCGCCAACGTCCTCGAGGGTGTGACCGCTCTCCTCGTTGTCCACCGACCTTCCACCCTGGCCCTGGCGGACCGGGTTGCACTGATCGACGGCGGCACCATCGTCGCGATCGGCGAGCACACCGACCTCATGAAGTCCAACGTTCTCTACCGGGCGCTGCTCTCGCAGGAGTACGAAGCGTCTGAACAACAGGTGACGGCATGAACATGGTCGCGCCCGCCGACCGCTGGCGCGGCGTCGCCGCCGAGGAGGTCGACGAATTCTCGGCCAGCGTCGCCGGGCTGCTGCGCCGCAGAAGCCGGCGCCTGCTCGCTGCGCTCGCCAGTCCGTACAAGAGGGGGTTGGCCCTTTCCGGCGCGCTGATACTCGTGCGGTCCGCCGCCTACCTCGCGATCCCTTACCTGGTCGGCCTCGGCATCGACCGCGGTGTCCTTGCCGGCAAGAGCGGTAATCTCGAGACGCTGGTCATCATCGTGGCCGCGCTGCTGGGCGCACTGGTCCTCAACGCTGTCGCCAACTACGCCTTCCTTCGGCTTTCCGGCCGTATCGGCGCGAACATTCTGTTCGACCTGCGCAGGATGCTCTTCGCTCACGTGCAGGAGCTGTCGCTCTCCTTCTATGAGCGGTACACGTCGGGGCGAATAATCTCCCGCCTCACGTCCGACATCGATGCGCTCAACGAGCTGTTGGCGACGGGCCTCACATCGGTTCTCACGTCGGTCATCTCCGTGGTCGGAATAACGGTGATCCTCATCCACCTCGACGCCCGCCTGGGCCTCGTGACTCTTGTCGTCATGCCGCTGGTGCTCGGGCTGACCGCGTGGTTCCGGCACAACTCGGCCCGCTCATATCGGGCGGTGCGGCGGGCGATCGTCCTCGTGATCGTCCATTACGTCGAGTCGCTCGGTGGCATCCGCGCGGTCCACGCGTTTCGCCGTGAGCCGCGCAACCAGGAGATCTTCGAGGACGTCAACGGCCGCTACCGTGACGCCAACATCTGGTCCAACCGGCTGGCGTCGACATTCGGCCCCGGGATCATCCTCCTCGGGCGGCTGACGACCACGTCGGTCCTGGTGTTCGGCGGATATCTCGTCGTGCAGGGTGAGCTAACCCTCGGGGTGCTGACCGCCTTCGTCCTTTACCTGAGGCAGTTCTTCGAGCCGATGCAGGACCTGTCGCAGTTCTACAACACCTTTCAGGCCGCCGGCGCGGCACTCGAGAAGCTCGCCGGCGTGATCGAGGAGTCACCCACCGTACCCGAGCCTGTGGGGCCCGTCCGGCTCGGCGAGATCGAGGGCTCGGTGGCCTTCGAAGGCGTGACCTTCGCTTACCGCGACAAGGCGGTTCTCCACGACATCGACCTGCAGATCCCGGCCGGCCAGATCATCGCCGTGGTGGGGGAGACCGGGGCCGGCAAGACCACGATGGCGCGGCTGATCGCGCGTTTCTACGACCCCACGGCCGGGCGGGTGACCCTCGACGGCGTCGACCTGCGCTCGATCGCTGTCGCCGAGCTGCGCCGTGCAGTCGTGGTCGTGACCCAGGAGACCTTCCTGTTCTCGGGCACGGTCGGTGACAACCTGATGTTCGGACGGCCCGACGCAACGAGAGACGAGATGATCGCGGCGGCCCGGGCGATCGGCGCCCACGACTTCATCACCGCTTTGCCGAACGGCTACGACACCGACGTGAGGCGCCGAGGCGTGCGGCTGTCGTCGGGGCAGCGCCAGCTGGTCGCTTTCGCGCGCGCATTCCTCGCCGACCCGCGCGTGCTGATACTCGACGAGGCGACCTCGTCACTTGATCTGCCGTCAGAGCGCCTCGTGCAGCATGCGCTGCGCACCCTGCTCCGGGGCCGCACTGCGATGATCATCGCCCACCGACTTTCCACGGTCGACATCGCCGACCGTGTGCTCGTGATCGACGCGGGCCGAATCGTCGAGGATGGGCCGCCCGGCGACCTCCGCGAGAAGAGCGGTCGCTACGGCTCCCTGCACAGGGCGTGGTTGGCATCCCTGGCATAGAAGATCGTCGCCCCTCCTAGTGCGGCGGGGTTGGCCGGGGTCCCCCCGGCCATGGCTTTGTCTTCAGGGCTTGCCAATCGTGGCCGGGCGAGTATCTCTAAATAGATCCCATCGATATGCCGGAAAGAGAGCAGCCGCGCGCGAAGCGCCCGGCGATGAGAGGGAACCATCTGGGTTCCCTCTCATAAGGCGGGGTCCAAGACCCCGCCGTCCTAGCGCGGGCCCGTCGAGGTGTCGACGTAGAAGCGCCGCCAGCTGATGGCTGAGAATCCACATCGCGACAGGATCGGGGCGGACATCGGGCCGCCCCACACCACCAGCCCGGCCGCACCCTCGCGTCGGGCGATCTCCATCCGGGCGGAGACCAGCGCCCGGTAAACACCGAGACCTCTGAACCGAGGGCGAACGGCGCCGCCGTTGATCATCGCACCGTCCGGCGCGAAGACCGAGACGGAACCGCTTCCGGCCGGAACGCCGTCGACCGTGGCGAGCAGCACGCTCCGATTCTTGGTGTTGCGGTGGTTGGCGAAGCGCCGCTCGGCCGTGCCGGGTGGGCTGGAGAACTCTCCGAAGGGTATGCCGGCGAAGGCTTCCGCGGCGACTCCCTCCGCTGCGTTGAACACGGCGAAGTCGGCGAGGGCGTCATGGATGGCGAGCCCGGCGATCGCCG